>JANMNM010000162.1:0-54591 GCA_031373905.1 Gemmatimonadaceae bacterium
CTCCTCCGGACGCGTATAGCTCGGTGCGCTGAGTCCCGCACCACCGTAAAAGGAATCTGTCGCGGCAGAATCGTGATCGCTCATCGCACCCGGCAGCAGTCGCGCGACCGCGTCGACTATCGCGAGGGCCGCCGGTTCGCCGCCACTGAGCACAAAATCGCCGAGAGACAGCTCTTCCGTCGCAAGATGATCCGCGACGCGCTGGTCGACATCCTTGTAATGTCCACACAACAGTGTCAGTTCACGGCCCGCAGCGAAACGATGGGCATCGGCCTGCGCAAACGTCCTGCCACGCGGTGAGAGCAACACGATCGGCGCCGTCGCCCCAAGCGATTCGACCGCCTCGAAGAACGGTGTGAGCTTCATCACCATTCCCGGTCCGCCACCGTACGGATAATCATCCACGGTGCGATGCTTGTCGTGCGTGAAGCGGCGCAGGTCCACCACGTTGAACACGACGCTTCCAGCTGCGGCAGCCTTGGCCGGAATGCTGAGCGCCAGTGGCGTGGCAAAGAACTCCGGGAAAATGCTCACGATGTTGATCTGCAGCGGCCCGGGAACGGGCTCGATGCCTGCAGGGTGCTTCATATCCTTCTCGTGGGCGGACACCGCTCACGCCTCGTCGGACGGATGTCCTTCCGCAGCGAGCAGCCCTTCCGGAAGGAGCCCTTCCGGCGGGTTCACGGTGATGACTCGCGCAGCCTCGTTCACGTTCACGAGCACCTCGTCGCGCCACGGAATGAAGTACGTTGGCCCGCCGTTCACTGGCCGAACATCGAGCATCAAGCCTTGCGGCAGCTCGTACGTGTCGGCAACGGTACCGAGAGAGCGACCATCGACATGCGCCACGCGCATGCCGAGCAGCTCATGTATGTAGACCTCGTCGTCTGCCGGCGGCGGCAGCTCGTCGAGCGGTGCGAGGAGAAACCGCCCGCGCCACAACTCCGCGGTGGACCGATCCGGCACCTCCTGCAACGTGAGGCGCACGGAGTCCATGTGCTGGCGCACTGCGGTGATGTGCAACTGCTGGCCGTCGGGCGACGGATCCCCGTCAGCCGTGCCGGCGAAAAGCCGACGGCCCGACACGAAAACCGAGTCGGGCGCGTCGGTGATTGGCTCCACGAGCAGCTCGCCGCGGATGCCGTGTGCCTTGCGGACGCGCCCAACGATCATGAGCGCGGGCGCGCTCACTCAGTCAGCCTTGTGCTCGGAAAGCGGCACCGCCGCAGCGGCCAGCTTCTTCGCCAGTCGGGCTTCGTGACGCGCCTTCAGTACGCCGCCCTTGCGCAGCAACGAGCGCACCGTGTCGCTGGCCTGCGCACCAACGTCGAGCCAATGGTTTGCGCGATCGACCTTGATCGTCACGGCACTCTCAGACAGACGCGGCGCATAAGTGCCGATGATTTCGATGAACTTGCCGTCGCGTGGGCTCTTGCTGTCAGCGACGACGATACGGTAGACCGGTGCCTTCTTGCGGCCAACGCGGCGGAGACGAATACGAACCATCTGAGCATCCTCTGAGGGACGTGATAGCGCACGACCGGCGACCGATCGCCGTCGTACACGGCGCGAGGCAGGATCGTCAAACGACCCCTCCACCGCCGGCCCGGGCTCCTCGCGCCGACCGAAAATCGGTCGGCGCACCCGGGGTCCTGCCTGCCCTGCACCCGGTCAGTTCTGACCGAGCCTTAAAACCTAACCCCTGCCGAAAGGGTTTCGGCCACCACTGGCGGTCACCTTCTTCATCATCTTCTGCATATCCCGGAACTGGTCGAGCAGCCGGTTGACCTCGGCAACCGTCCGGCCTGACCCTCTCGCGATCCGCAGCCGCCTGGAGCCGTTGATGAGTTCAGGCTTCTTCCGCTCTGCCATCGTCATCGAGAGCACGATCGCCTCCACGTGCTTCATCCGTTTCGGGTCCATCTTGGCCTGTTTGAGCGCCTTGGTATTCACGCCAGGGATCATCTTCAGGACACCCTCAAGCGGCCCCAGCTTGGCGATCTGCTTCATCGCGCCAAGGAAGTCGTTCAGGTCCATCCCCTCTCGGCGCACCTTCTTCTCGAGCTTCTTCGCCTCGTCGGTATCGAACGACTCCTGGGCCCGCTCGACCAGCGACAGCACGTCCCCCATCTGCAGAATCCGCCCCGCCATCCGGTCAGGATGGAATTCCTCGAGGGCGTCCACCTTCTCACCCACGCCGATGTACTTGATCGGTTTCTTCGTCGCACCGTAGACGGACAGCGCGGCCCCACCACGGGCGTCGCCGTCCATCTTGGTCAGAATGATGCCAGTGATCCCGAGTGCGGTGTTGAAGCCCTCGGCGATCTTCACGGCATCCTGGCCGGTCATGCCATCTGCGACGAGGAGAATTTCGTCAGGCCGGGCCGCGTCCTTCACGCGGCGCAATTCGTCCATGAGATTCTCATCAATCTGCAATCGACCGGCAGTGTCGATGAACACAATGCGGTCACGCTCGCGACGGGCGACTTCGAGCCCATTGCGCACGATTTTCACCACATCGGTGTGCCCGCGCTCTGCGTACACGGGGACGTTCAGCTGCGTCCCGAGCGTCTCCAGCTGATCGATGGCCGCCGGGCGATACACGTCCGCCGCAATCAAGCGAACCTGTCGCTGCTCCTTCTGCATGCGGAGCGCGAGCTTGGCCGTGGTTGTCGTCTTGCCCGAACCCTGGAGCCCGACCATCAGCACGACGGTCGGCGGCACGGTGCTGAGCTTGAGACCCTCCCGCCGCTCGCCGAGCATCGCCGTCAGCTCTTCGTGCACGATCTTGACGAGCTGCTGCTCGGGGCGGATCGACTTGAGCGCCGTCAGTCCCACGGCCTTCTTCTCGACGCGCTCGAGGAAATCGCGCGTCAGTCCGAAGCTGACATCCGCCTCGAGAAGGACTCGTCGGACTTCGCGGAGACCGTCCTTGATGTCCGCTTCGGTGAGAACGCCCTTCCCTCTCAGCTTCGAGAAGGCGGCGCCGATTTTTTCGCTGAGCTCGTCAAACATAGCCGGAGAAGTTATCCAAGGCGCTGCGATTGAACAAGTTACGACGCTCCCACCGGTCATCGGAACAGATCGTGCATGACCGCTGGCAGCCATGTCGCTTCCCGTGCGATCGCGGCGGAAGAGGAGAGCACTCCGTCTGGAGGTGCGTCACGGGCCGTATTCGCCATCTGGTGAGTCGTGCATGAGGATGTGCCCGGTTGGCCCAACGAGGGCAATGGGATCCAGCTGTACTGCGCGAGACATGCGAGGAAAGGATTCGGGATCGCTGCCGACACTCTACGTGCGAGTGCCACGGCGTGCGTCGCGCTGCTGATGGGTGGCGTGACGCGCGGGTGTCAGTGATTCTTAGTGTCTGCCAAGAGCGGCAGATGAGACCGCGCTTACCTTTTGTCGGGAAACGATGACTCACTCCCAACGCCGGGACGAGATCCTTCGCGCCGAACTGCCACCGACGCTGCCGTTGATGGCGCTGCGCTCGACAATGGTCTATCCACTGGGAACGATCGCAGTCCAGATGGGGAGCCCCGAGAACCTGGCACTGCTGCGAGCGTTTGACGAGCCGGGCGTCGTGGTGGCGCTGGTGGTCGCCGGTGGTGAGTTGGACGATGCGCCGGTCGCTGAGGATTTCATCGGCAAGATCGGTGTTGCGGCCAGGGTGCATGAGCGCATCAACCTGCCCGGCGATACGGTGCAGATCACGCTGCAGGGGCTGCGGCGCATTTCCATCCAGCGGATCGAACAGTCGGCGCCCTTCGTCGTCGCGGCTGTCTCGCCGGCCCACGACGTGTTGCCGGCCGCGTACGAGGTGGAGGAACTGGTCACGCGTATCGTGACCGCGACGGAGACACTGGCCAGCCTCGTCGACCGCATTCCGGGCGAAATCCCAGCCATCCTGCGCATGAACGTCTCGGACCCGGGTCGCTTTGCCGATCTCGCCGCGACGAACCTGAACTTCAAGATCGCCGACAAGGACGACGTCCTGCAGAAGCTCGACGTTGGTGACCGGCTGCGTTTCATCCTTGGCCGGCTCGAGCGCGAAGTCGCGCGTGCTCGCGTCATGGACGACGTGAAGAAGACGACCGAAGTGAAGATCGAGCAGCACCAGCGCGAGTTCTTCCTCAAGCAGCAGTTGCGCGCGATCCAGACCGAGCTCGGTGAGACCGATCCCGGGGAGCGCGAAAGCACCGAGTTGCTTCGCCGCATCGACGAGGCGCATCTTCCCGAAAAGACCGCGATTGAGGCGCGCCGCGAGTGCGAGCGCCTTCGCATGCTGTCGCCCGCGAGCAGCGAGTATCAGGTACTGCGCACATACCTCGACTGGGTGTTGTCCCTGCCCTGGTCGAAGAAGTCCGGCGATCGGGACATCTCACTCGACAAGGTGTCGACTGCGCTGGACACGAGGCACTACGGACTCGGCGAAGCGAAGGAACGCATCATCGAGTACCTCGCGGTGCGCAAGCTGCGCGGCGGCGATCCGGCGGGACCAATCCTCTGTTTCGTCGGACCGCCTGGCACGGGGAAGACGTCGCTGGGTGAAGCCATTGCGACGTCGATCGGCCGTGAGTTCCACCGCATTTCCGTCGGTGGCGTGCGCGATGAAGCGGAAGTCCGCGGGCATCGGCGTACCTATGTCGCCGCGATGCCCGGACTGCTCATCCAGGCGCTTCGCCGCACCGGAGTACGCGACCCGGTCGTGATGATCGACGAGATCGACAAGATGGGCACCGGCGGTGCGACGGGTGATCCGACCGCCGCCATGCTCGAAGTGCTCGACCCGTCGCAGAACAAGTCGTTTGTCGATCACTACCTCAATCAGCCGTTCGATCTCAGCTCGGTGCTGTTCATCTGCACGGCGAACAACCTGTACGACATCCCCGCCGCACTGCGCGACCGACTCGAAGTGATTCGTATCGCCGGCTACACCTCCGAGGAGAAGGTGCAGATCGCATGGCGATACCTGATTCCAAAGCTCTGCACGGAGCATGGGCTGACGGAGGAGGACGCGATCTTCACTGACGACGCGCTGCAGTTCATCGCGGCGCGGTACAGCCGTGAGGCAGGGCTCCGGAACTTCGAGCGACAGGTCGCCGCCGTCCTTCGCAAACGCGCTCGCCGCAAGGCGGAAGGTGAGCTCGAATCGTGGACGATCACGCCGAAGAAGGCGGAGGAGCTGCTTGGTGTGCCGCAGTTCGCTGCTGAAGAGACGGAGCAGGAGCCTGAAGTCGGGGTTGTGACCGGGCTGGCCTGGACGCCGAATGGCGGAGAGCTGATGTTGATCGAGGCGCTGAAGATGCCAGGCACCGGCCGACTGACGGTCACCGGCCAGCTCGGTGACGTCATGCGCGAGTCGGTCGATGCGGCCTACTCATACGTCCGGTCGCGCAGCAGCCTGCTGCGCATTGACGAGAATGAGTTCCGGGATACGGATCTCCACATCCATTTCCCCGCAGGCGCGATTCCCAAGGATGGGCCAAGTGCCGGCCTTGCCGTCACGCTCGCGATCGCGAGCGTGCTCAGTGGGCGCCGCGTGCGTCGCGACATGGCGATGACGGGTGAGGTGACGCTCCGCGGCAAGGCCCTCGAAATCGGCGGATTGAAGGAAAAGGTGCTGGCCGCCTATCGCGCCGGGCTCCGTGAAGTGATTGTGCCGCGAGGGAACGCGAAAGACATCCGGGACATCCCCGCCGAGGTGTGCGAGCGCATGACCTTCACGTTCGTGCAGACGATGGATGAAGTCCTCGATCGCGCGATGCTCCCGCTCGACCCGGTGCCGGAGATCGAGGGGGAGGAGGAAGAGAAAGAGGAGGTACGGAATGCGCAGGTGGTCCTGCCCTTCCCCGACCGCGCTGCGGTCGCTCGCGGCGCGACCTGACCACGCAACCGCGCCGACCGTCCCGGACCCCGAACGCGCCGCCTGACACATCTGCGGCGCGTTTCGCGTAGAATCCAGTACGATGGCATCACACCTCTGGCGAGAGCTCGCGCTCAATGTCGTTCTTCACAGCCTCGCCGGGGGCCTGACGGACACCGTGGCTGTCTGGATGCTCTTCAATCCGCACAAGCCATTCCTTGGTGTGCAGGGCGCGATCCCGAAGAACAAGGCCCGCCTCGCGTCGAGCATCGGCAAGGTGGTCGGCGAGAAGCTCCTCACGCCGCAGGACATGCTCCAGGAGCTGACCCACGGCGGGATCCGGGACGCCTTCAACGAGCGCGTGGGACTGGTGGCGAAATCGCTGCTCGAGACCGAGCGCGGCTCACTGCGCAGCATCGTGCCGGTCGCCATGAGTGCGGAGCTCGAGTCTGCGCTGCACAGCATCGTCTCCACGGTCGCGGAACGCATCGAGCTCTGGGCCGAGAGCGAGGAGGCGAAGCCGCAGGTCGCCGCGTTCGTTGCGCGACTGCGCGTCGCCGTCGGCGATCAGACGCTCGCCGACGTTTTGCCGGCCGCACGGCGGGCCGCGCTGGTGGATCAGGGGCGCGCACTCGCGCTGTCGCTGTCACACAGCGACACCGTCGCGACCGCGGTGGCAGGCAGCGTGCGCGCGCAGGCTGAGTCGCTGCTCACACGTGACGAGCCCCTGCTGCAGGCGATGCCGGCGGAACTGAGCGCCATGCTCGACAAGGCGGTGGAGGCATACATCCCGGTGGCAGTCGACAAGCTGGGCGTGTGGCTTTCGCAGGGAGAGAGTCGCGAGCGCGTGAAGCGCACGCTGCAAGGCATCATGTCGAGGTTCGTGACTGAACTGCGATTCCACGAACGGGTGCTGGCCCGATTTCTCGTCACCGAGCGTGCGTTGGAGAAGGCGCTGGATGCGCTCGGCGGCGAGGGTGTGGACGAGTTGTCGTCCCTGTTGCGCGAGCCGGCGATCCGGGAGCAGGTCACGCGTGCCGTTCGCGACGGCGTGGAATCGCTGCTGCGGAAGCCGCTGCGCGACATTGTCGGCGCTCCGGATGCCGCGCGCGTCAGTGCACTCTCGGAAGGACTCTCCAACGGCGCCCTGCGGCTGTTGCGCGCCGAGTCCACGCAGGCATTCGTGGCCGATCGCATCGAGTCCGCGCTGGAGGGGGTTGCGCATCGCCGACTCGACGAGCTCCTCGCCGGTGTCAGTGATGAGACGATTGCCGGGTGGGTGCTCGAAGGACTGCGCGGAGACGCGACGCAGCAGTTCGTACGCGACACGGCGGCGCGCGTCGTGGAGCAGGCACTGGACGCGCCGATCGGAAGGCCATCCCGTTGGCTCCCGGCGCAGGCCAGTGATCGCCTTGGCGCCGTACTCGCGCCGGCCATGTGGGACTGGATCGTGGCGTCACTTCCGGCGCTGGTTCAGAAGATCGATGTCCCCGCGCTGATCGAGCGCAAGGTGAACGAGTTCAGCACCGAGCGCGTGGAAGAAATCGTCCGCGGTGTCACCCAGCGCGAACTGAACCTCATCATCAAGTTCGGCTTCCTGCTCGGTGCCTTCATCGGCGTCGGCACGTTCTTCATCTCGCAGGCAATCCGCGCACTGCCCTGAGGTCAGGGCAGCACTGCGGCGCCGTCACGCGGATCGAAGCGGCTGCCCGCAGGCAGGATGTGCATCCTCACGTTGGTCGCACCGAGTCGCCCCTGCGCCGGTGTGATGCTCGCGGCGCGCGCGTCGTAGATCACCACGACGCTTGCACCGAGCACCCGCCACATGCCATCCGGTCCGATCACGAGTGCCGTGGACTCATCGATTCCAACGCCCAGGCGCTGCGGACGTTCGAGGACAAGGCTGAGCAGTCTGTTGTGGCGCTTCCGGCGCACGAAGTGCTGATCGACGATCGCGTTGGTGATGAAGTCGAAGCCTTCGGCGGTGATCACATCGTCGCGATCGATCGTCAGCCACGCATCGCTCGAGTCGGCAGGTGGCCGGTCGCCGCCGGGACGCCGTTCATCTCCGGTGATCATTGGCGTGGACAGAACGGCCGCGCCGGCGGAGGTCCCACCGACAACGGCGCCGGCGGCAAATCGGGCGCGAATGGCATTGAGCGTGGGAGTACCACGGAGCACGTCCGCCAGCCGCACCTGATCTCCTCCGCCGAACCAGATGCCCGTGACCCCATCGAGCAAGCGCGCGGCAGAATCGGTGAGCGCCTGCGTGCGTGTGAGCCAGATGTTGCTCGCGCTGGCACCAAGTGCGCGCAGGTCGGCGGCCTTCTCGGCACCGCCCGCGAGTCCTGCGCTGCTGGCCATCGCCATCACGGCGATCTTCGCCTTTCCGCGTCCACCCGCGAGCCGCACGAACTCCTCCACCAGCGCAGGCGGCTGCGGCCCGCCTCCGACAACAAACAGTGTTCCACCTGGTGAGGTCTGGGCGGGCAACGTGGCGCCGGCGCAGAACAGCACCGCGAAGAGCGCGGCGCCACACAGACCACGCGACGTCCGGACGCGGCCCGGCATCACGTGTCTCAGTTCACCACCGGAACCAGCAGCAGCAACGTTGCCGCAAGCGACGTCCGCGCACCGTTGACGACCGCGATCGTGAGCGACGTCGACGTCGTGGTTGCACCCGTCGCACCGATGATCTCGAGGCCGATCAGTGTGGTGGCTGCCGGCAGGCTGACCTCGAGGTACTGCGACGAGCCGTTCGGTTGCACCAGGATTTTCGTGAACGGCTCGGCAGCAGCGACGGAAATCGACGCGCTGGTGGTGGTGCCTGGCTGGCGATCGAGCTTCACCACGGGGGCAGCAAACGCACTGGACGCCGCAGGCAGTACCCCGAAAAGCGGCTTGATCGTTGCACCGGGCAATGAAAAAAGCCAACCGCCCAGCGTGCCCGGTGATACCACGACTTCGGTTGACGAATCCGACTTGCACGATGCACCACCGACCGCGGTCAGCAGCACGACCGCCAGCGAAGTCATCGTCCGGCGAACAGATGCGGTCATCATGTGGTCCTGAGCTGAGAGCGGAGTGTACCTACCGGATCGATCGCGAGGTGCGTGACGCAACGGCGCATCACTCCATCGCGAACTCACGCGCGAAAGCGACGTCGAATGAGAACGTCTTCGCCTTGCTTCGCGTTTCCATCATGTCCGCCACGCGAAGGAGACGTGCCGGCACCGCAAGAATCTTCTCCTGCGCCCTCCTGCCAATCTCGTCGAGGCCCGCAACCGCTTCGATCGCCCAGAAGCGGATCAGCTCCTCCACGATGCGAAGGTAGTCGCGAGGCCCGTAGATCCCGGCGCGGCGTATGACATCGGCCATTTCCCTGAAATGCGGCATGTTCACGCCGGGCATCTCGATCGACGGCATCAGCTCGGCGGCGGACACGAGGGCGCGGTTTGGATCGCGCTCGAGCACAGCCTTGAAGATCGCGCGATAAAACGTGTAGTGTCGCGCTTCTTCCTTCGCGACGTTTGAAAGTACTTCGCCGATCAGCGGCTCGGTTTCGCCGGCGAACTTGCCGGTGTTCGCGTGACTGACCTGCGTCGCCCGTTCCTGCAGCGACGTGTAGACGAACACTCGATACGGATCGCGGTCCCAAGCCGGCTGAAAACCTGCCTTTATGTACTCGAACTGCATTCGCTCGAGCACGGGTGTGTTGAGGATCCTGGCGTCGTGCATGTAGTCATGCAGTACCGCGCCGTGGCGGTCCTCCTCAGCCGTCCACAGGTTCGTCCACTTGTGCCAGAACGACTCGTTGCCAAGGTAGACGGCGAGCAGCCGATGAAAGTGCGGCAGTCCTTCTTCAGTCAGCAGATTCAGTGCGAGCGCGACGCGCGCCGGTGTCGAGATTCCCTTGCTGCGCTCGCGGAGCTGCCGGACGTAGACGTCGGGGTCGGTGTCCGGCTCGGGTGAAAGCAACTCACTTGGGTACCAGAGGACGCGCTTGGCCTCATGAGCCGTCATCAGCTCATCGACGAGAGGCTCAAGGTCCGCAAGGACTTCGACCTTGGCGAGGATTTCGTTTGTCGGCTCAGGCATGCATTCAATATGTGGGAGCGTCGTGCGGTCCGGAGGCGTCGGAGACCTGATCTCGATCCGCTTCGCTTCACTGACGTTGTGTTCGCTCCCTCGAATTTGCGTCGCCGCCACGGCTCCGCCACCCCTGCAGTTGCGCTCGCGCTGTGACGGGCGCGTCCCCGCAGGCCGGGCTCAGCGCGGGCTGATGGTCACAGACGCGGCGGTCACGACCGCTCCCGCCACGCCGGCAGGCACATCGTGAAAGATCACGATCTCGCGGTCCCCGGACCGCTCTGTCCGGATTGTGACCCGACGGCCAGCGGTAGTGATTTCACGCTGCCCGGCGCGAGAGTTCACCGGCGCCTTGTATCGCCTGGAGACCGCTGCGCCGAGTGTCTCGGCGAACTCCTCCGCATCGAGCGCCGTGTCCCAGACAGTGACCCAGACCAGCGCCTCGCCCTTGCCGACCGAAAGGAGGGCGTAGCGGTCACCGTCATGTCCACGCGCCGCTTGCGATGCGCGGCCGAGATCGCCGAGAAGCTCGACGAGAGCGAGCCGCGTCTCAAATTCCCCGAAGCTGTTCTCATAGCGAATCGTGGCGCCTTTCTCCGGCGCGAAGCGCACGACTTCGGCAGGGTTCCCCTTCGCGCCCCAGCGTTCCGCGTGCAGCACCTGCGCCGTACTGGTGGGAAGCGCCGCAAGCATCTGAGCGCTGCTGACGCCGTCCCCCATCAGCGTGCGAACGAACTCTGCACCACCCAGATATGGGAAGAGCAGGCCCTCCGCAAGAAATCCGGGCGCAGTGGCGAAGATCGGGCTCGATTTCCGCGCTTCGCGGATGCTCTCCCGAGCCTTGTCCCACGCGATGGTCCGGGCGGCGTTCCCGATCATCATCACCGTGGCGTGCCCCTCGAGCACCGCCTGTGCAGCCTCGACGCGATCATCGTCGCCGAGGACGTTCTGAATGGAGTCGAGATTCACGTACTGATCCTGCAGCGCGTGTGTCAGTTCGTGCCGGATCACCGTCTCGCGCTCGACACCGGCCCGGCCCTCGACGACGTACAGAGTCTTCGATTTCGGGTCATAGAAGCCCACGACCTGTTCCGTGAGCATGCGCGTCAGCAACGCCACGACATCCACCGAATCCGGGATGACACCGAGGCGCTTCCACACACCGATCTTGGCATTCAGATCGTTGAGGACCGCCGGGCGCTTGAACTGCGCGACAAGAAATGCCCGCACCTGATCCTGCGATTGCGAGGCAACCTTCGGGGGTACGCGAAACTTGAGCCCGGCAGCATCCTCGACCTTTGGCAGCATCGCGGTGACCTCGCCCTGCAGATCACCCGGTTTCGGGAGCGGCTTGCGATCACAGGCCATCAGCGCGGTGAGCGCGACGATCGAAAGGAGAACAGGGCGTGACACGGAGGCAGTCGTTGGTCGGAGGCGCTGGTGGTGACTCAGGACAGCGGCACTCCAAGGAACGTACTCCCCCACTGCAGCATCGCGCGACCGGCGAGAAGCATCACGACGGCGGCAGGTGCGAGGAAGACGCCGAACGGCACCAGCGGCGGCTCGAACTCGACGCCCTGGCGTCGTGCACGGACGAAGGCAATCGGATAGACAATGCAGAGAAACACCGTTGCACCGAGTGCCGCGGCAACGAAGACCGTGATGATTGCGCGTGTGGGTCCGATCGCTGCTCCCACCACCGCCATGAGTGTCGCGTCGCCGAAACCCATCGCCTCCTTCTTCAGCGCCACCTCACCAAGCCAGCCGATGATCGCAATGAAGCCGGCTCCCGCACAGGCGCCGTACATGGCCTCGACGGGCGGCACAAACCACGCTTCGCTTCCACCGCTGAAGAACGCGATCACGCTCGTCACAAGGACAAACAGAAAGCCGAACACGGTGAAGCCATCGGGAATCACGTAGTGCTTTGCATCAGTGAGCGTGATGCCAAGCATGATCGTCGAGAACACGGCGAGCCTGAGGGCATCGAGTCCCCATCCGCCGAGGTACGCCGCGCCAGCCCACATCGCCGCAACCACGACTTCGACGATCGGATACTCCATCGAAATGGGCTGCGCGCACCCGGCACACCTGCCGCCCAGTCGCAGCCAGCCAAACACCGGAACGTTCTCGTGCCACTGAATCTCACGCGCGCAATTCGGACAGCGACTGGCCGGCCGTACGACGGACAGGCCGGCTGGCCAGCGCGAAACGCACACGTTGAGGAATGAGCCGAAGCAGGCTCCGAACAACCCGTAGGTGAGTGTGATTGCGAGTGTGGCGTCCACTGGATCAGCGCAGGGCGAACAGGAGAATGCCGGTCGCCACAGCCACGTTGAGTGACTCGACTGCAGCGCTGAGGGGGAGCGCGACAGTCTGCGTGACGAGCGGCGCGGTGGCGGACGAGAGACCAGCACCTTCATTACCCACGATCAGCACCCACTGCGCCGGTACGCGAAGCGACGGCAGGGGCGTTCCGTCGGCGTCTGCACCCCAGACAGGCAGGCCCCGTGCCGCAACGAATGCGGCCAGCTCCCCGGTCGGACAGGAAACAGTCGGATGGACGAAGGAACTGCCCATCGCACTACGGACGACTTTCGCGTTCCAAAGGTCAACAGTTCCCGGCAGCGCAATCGTTGCCGTGACACCGAATGCCGCGGCCGTCCTCAGAATCGTACCCACGTTCCCCGGGTCCTGCAGGGCGTCGAGCACGAGGAGGTGAAGCGGACCGGGCGGGAGACTCTCAAGGGTCCAGACGGGTGCCGCAGCGATCGCGAGAACTCCCTGTGGAGCCTCGGTGCCTGCTGCGCTGGCGAACTCGTTCTCCGAGACATGGAGCACCGGAACCCCTCGCGCCGCCGCCGTCTCGAGCAGCGCTGCTGCCCGTGGAAGGGCGCCCGCTCTGTCCGAAGCGAGAACGCCAGTTATGTCGAGTCCGCTTCGAAACAGTTCCTCAACGGTTCTGACCCCCTCAGCGACAAACCGCCCAGTCCGCTCCCTGGCTTTTCGGCGCTGGAGATCACGGGCCTCGGACAACAAACTCACACCACTCTCCCTGGGCAGTCGAGGCGGATTGTCTCGCGTGGTATCAAAAGAGCGTCACCATGACCAACCGCATCATGGCACCTGACGCCACTACAACACCCGGACGAACTGCTCGATCAGCGACTGGAACCGGCCGGCGGCTTCCTTCGATTCGTGAAGCACTTCATCGTGATTGAGCGCTGCCGCCGTGTACCCCGCGGCCGCGTTCGTGATCAGGCTGACGCCGACACAGCGCATCCCGAGCGACCGCGCGGCAATCACTTCAGGCACGGTGCTCATGCCGACGGCGTCCGCACCGAGCTTTTCCAGCATGCGCACCTCGGCAGGTGTTTCGTATGTCGGGCCGAGCAGACCGCAGTAGACTCCGACGTCGAGTCGGAGCCCCATCGCAAGCGCCGTCGCATCGAGCTTCGCGCCGAGCGCGCGATCGTACGGCCTCGACATGTCGGCGAATCTGGGCTCCCCGTGCTGGGCCGGACCCGCCAGCGGGTGCCGGTTCATCATGTTGATGTGATCATCGATGCGCATCAGCGTTCCTGGCGAGAACGTCCGGCGCACACCGCCTGCCGCATTCGAGACGATCAGCGTGCGTGCGCCGAGCGCGTGCACCACCCGGACGGGGAAGACGGCGACGGCTGAGGGATGCGCTTCATAGAGGTGAAAACGCCCGGCGAGGCACACCACCGGTTTGCCGGCAAGCCGACCGATGATGAGCGCGCCGGCATGTCCCTCAACAGTTGCGCGCGGGAACCCCGGTACGTCGTGAAATGGGATCCGCACCGCGTCGACGATCCTGTCGGCGAGCCCCCCCAGACCGGAGCCGAGGACGATCGCTGCCACCGGCGTGGGCACGGTTCGGCCAGCGATCGCTCTCACGACATCGGCAGCGACTGTCGCGGCAGCGGTGCCGTACTGGCCCTGCAACTCAGCCTCACTGCCCTCGTGACCAGCGCCATGACTGTGCTGCGTCATGCGACTCCACCTCCCGAGAGCAGGATTGCCATCTCGGCTTCCACTCGTGTCACCAGTGCGCGTTTCTCGTCCTCGGGAAGGAAGCTGCTGCGAAATCCATCGAGCGCCATCCCTGCCAGTTCGGCAACCGTGCAATCGCAGTGAATCGCCGCATGGTGATATTCGTCCACCAGCGTGGTCCCGGACATCAAGCGATTGTCCGTATTCAGGCAGACGTTCATCCCGCGCGCGAGGAACTGTTTCAGCGGGTGCGTTTCGTAGCGCTCGATCGCGCGCGTCTGCACGTTGCTCGTGAGGCAGAGTTCGAGCGCAATGCCCCGTTCGTGGATCTCCAGGGCGAGCGCAGGATCCTCGAGCAGACGCGTGGCGTGGCCGATGCGGTGCGCGTGGCAGTCGTGGACTGCCTGCCGGATCGAGTCCGCGCCATCGCCTTCACCTGCATGGCATGTGCAGGCGAGGCCGTTCTCCTTGCAATAGTCGAAGGCTCCGGCGTGTCGCGAGGCCGGGTTGCCGAACTCACCGCCGGCCAGGTCGAAGCCCACCACGCCGTTGTCCTTGAACGCAACCGCCAGCTCAGCGAGGCGCAATGAAAGCGCAGGATCGTAGTGGCGGAGGCTGCAGACGATCACACGGGCCACGACATCTGCCTCTCGCTGCGCGCGCGCAATGCCGCGCAACGGTGCCTCCACCGCCTGCGTCAACGTGAGTCCCTGCAGGGTATTCAGGGGAGGGGCATACCGCATCTCTATGTAACGCACACCTTCCGCCGCCACGTCAATTGCCAGTTCGTAGGCAATGCGCTCGAGCGCATCCTCGGTCTGCATGACGGAGAGCGTCGTGTCGAACCGGAGCAGGTAATCCTCGAGCGTGCGCGCGTCATCCACGCGCATGTACTCGCGCAACGCATCGGCGTCGTCACATGGCATCGTGACACGATACTCGCGCGCGAGTTCAAGCATGGTCTCGGGACGGACGGAGCCATCGAGATGGCAATGCAGCTCAGCCTTCGGCAGTCGTCGCAGCAGCGAACGATCGCTCGCCACCGGCGTCGGACTCACGACGCGGCCTCCACATCACGCGCGCGATTCGCGACGGTACGGTAGATCACACCGCCATACACGGCGGATGATGCCGGCACCGGCAGCCCGCGACTGTCGGTGATCAGCCGCGTGCCCGCCGCGACCGCGTCGGACTCCAACGGATTCGCGGCGCGGATGGCGTCGAGCGCCGTGGCGGTGGCAGGTACATCGTACCCGCGGGTGTTCACGAAGACACGGACGGTGGTCATGGTCATGGTGTCACGGACAGGATGCGATCCACCGGCGGCGGCGCGACGCCCGATGGACGTGCACGAACGTAGGCGACGAGGGCGTCGAGGTCGACGATATTGGCGGCGCGGGTTTCAATGGCCACGCCGGCGAGACCAAGGCCATCGCCGCCCGTGACCATGAAATCGTTGAGTGTGATGCTGTAGATGCGCGCGGGATCCAGTGCGCGGCCATCAACCTTCACGTCGAGCAGTCGGTCATCTGCCGGACGTGCCGGATCGTACCTGAGCTGCACACCGCTGACGTGGGCGCGCAGCGAAGTGCCCGCCACCAGCCGCGCGAGATAGGCACGCAGATCCGAACCGCGGACGCGCAGGACATAGAGCGTGTTCCCGAATGGCTGGACCTCGTAGAGGCGTCCAAAATTCACGTCGCCGGCGAGCAGGTTGGCGCGAATCCCGCCGCTGTTCATCACCGCAATGTCGGTCCGTCCGGCCGCTCGCATCGCGTCAGCGACGAGGTTCCCGAGCGCATACTGCGGGCCATCGCGCCGCAGGTCGGCCAGGATCCGGCCCACCGGCTCGGCGATGATCCCGGCGACGGCCTCCGTGGCGGCCCGGGCGATGCGCGTGGCCTGGCCGTCCGCCGTGATCGTGTCGCTCATCACGTCTTGGACAGATGCGCTCAGCACACGCGAGCCGTTGACGTCGCCGGAACTCCGACCCGTCGTGTCACCAACGGCGATGTCGACCACATCGATCGCTTCACCCCGTGATCGTGCCTGCACGATCGGTACACCGCGCAGTCGCGTATTGATCAGGCTGTGCGAGTGCCCCGCCACGACGACATCCACCCGTTCCGTGAGTCGGTTCACCATGTCGAAGATCTCGCCGTTGCAGACGCCCTCGGTGTTGCAGAAGCCGCCAACGTGACCGGTCACGACAATCACGTTGGCGCCCTGCGCGCGAAGCGACTTCGCCCGCTCACTGACCACCGGCGCCGGATCGACGAACCGCAGATCAGTCACGTTGACTGCGCGCGTCGTGTTCGGCGTCTCGACGGTGCTGATGCCGATGATGCCGATTCTCCATGGGCCACGCTGCACCACCGTGTCCTGCCGGATCCAGGGCAGGAGCCGGCCGAGCGTGTCGCGGAGATTGGCTGACAGGATCGCATAGGACGCCTGCCGGATCCGTGCGCGCAGTGTGTCCTGACCGTAGTCGAACTCGTGATTGCCGAGCGCGGCCGCCGTTACCCCGAGGGAGTCAAAGAGCGTCACGACCGTCCTGCCGAAGGCGAGGTTCGATGCGGGCGTGCCCTGAAATTCGTCGCCACCGTCAACGATCACCGACCAGCACTCCGGTGGCACACAGCCGGATTGCGCTCGCCGGATCGCCGCGACAAGGGCGCCCGCTCCACCGAATGGCTGGCCGCGGGCGCCAATGCGCGCCTCGAACGCGCCGTGAAAGTCGTTCAACCCGATGACTCGGAGGCGCGGACCGGTGAACGGAGCCGTTCCCGATGGCGCGCCACTCCTGAGCGCCGCGGCGGCCGCAGCCGCCGGTATGATGCGCCAGTTCGGCTTGCCCCAGTCGGCGGGATCAAGGCGCCCGGCCTTTCGCACCGCGTCGACAATCATCTCCCTGATGTCACCCTTCGACTCGAAGACGACCGGAGCGTTCGCGAGCATCGTGTACCCGCCGCCGCCCGTCTGCCGGTAGTTGCTGATCGCGAAGGTGAAGGTGTCACTGTCGGTGACCGGTCGGCCGCTCACGGCGAGACCGACGATCCGTTCCCCCACCGGCTTCGCGAGGTCCATCGAGTACTCCGCTCCAACGACCAGATCGAAGTTGAAGCCGGGCACTGCCGGGTTGACGAGCGACCCGGAGGCCCCCGGCACCCACGTCTTCCAGTATCGCGCGCTGTGTTCCAGGTACGAACGCAGTTGCGCACCGGTTATGCGCACGGCACGCAACGTGTTCTCGAAGGGGTACAGCTTGGCGATCTCCGCCACGGTGATCGTGCCGCTGTCGAGCCGCGCTTCGAGTGAGAACACGGGGCTGGCCGCGAGCTGCGCACCCGAGGCCCGACGCATCACCTCGCCGACGAGGTCAGTGAGCGGAAGATCCTCGGCGCGAGCTGTTGCCATGCTCCAGCGCGTTGGCGTGACGCCGATCGATTCCGCAACGAACCGACGGGCCCGGACATGGGCTGATTCCGTCACACGCAGCACCTCGGCTGACTCGGCATGGCCTGCAACGCTGATGGATGCGCCCGAGGAGGACGCGACGCTCCACCTCCCGGTGCCGCGAGTCAGCCGGAGCGTAGCCACTGCGACCGAGCCCGCGTAGTTGCGAGGTTGCATCACGCGGACACCGTTGATCACCGAGTCGATCATCTCGCGATGCGAGTGCCCGAAGACCACGAGGTCAACGCCGGGTACCTCGCCGGGAATGCGCTTCACGACATTCTCGCCCGGCAGGCCCGTGGCAACCGTGTCATACGTTGCGGTCCCGTCGAAACCGGCGTGGACGACGGCGACCACGATCGCTGCACCGGCGCGACGCGCTGCCGACGCCGCGCGCGCGAGTGCTGGAACGATTTCGGTGTACGAAAGCCGACCTCGGACGTTGTCACGATCCCAGACCATGACACCGGGGGTCGTCGCACCGATGACCCCAACCGTCAGATCGCCACGCCTGACGAGCGTGAACCCCGGAAAGGCCGCCCCTCCGCGCGCCGTGCTCGCATTTGCGGAAAGGAACGGAAAGCGCGCCTCAGCGATTGCCCGGCGCAGCAGGGGCAGTCCGTAGTTGAACTCGTGATTGCCGATCGCCGCGGCGTCGTATCGCATGGCGTTCATGGCCGCAATCACGGGATGGCGTCCGGGCACGCCGGGGCGAGATGCGACCAGCGTGAGCGGGTTGCCCTGCAGCAGGTCTCCCGCGTCCACCAGCAGGACGTTCCCGGGGTGCGACGCGCGGATCGAGTCGACAATCGTCGCCGCGGCGGCAAGGCTGTGTGCACTGTCCGGGCGGCCGTCGTAGTAGTCCCAGGCGCGCAGGCGACCATGGACGTCCGTCGTGGCGACCACGACCAGTTCCCGCGACGCGGATTGCCCCTGCCCTTGCAGCGTCCCGGCCAGCAGGACGTACACCAGCGGCGTCAGAACGCACAAAAGGCGCGATGCCATGAGTCTCATGGAGGAAACCTAGTGTCCGCATGTGCAGCCCGGCAGCGGATCACCCCCTGTTGACGGCAGGTAGATTTCTGCGGCGAGCCAACGCCCTGCCTCGCCTGCCTCCGATACGCAGTCGTGACAGGATCATCACACAGAAGCGCACTGTCACGGACCAGCATTGTCTGTGACACAGGAGACCCCGTGCAGCACCGCCCGCTGATGATCGGAATTGCAGGTGGTACGGGTTCCGGCAAGACGACCGTGGCACGACGTGTCGCGGCCGCGTTGTCCGACTCCTCGGTCGCGTTCGTGGAGATGGATTCGTACTACCGGAACCACGTCGGCCTCTCGATGGCCGAGTTGCACAAGGTGAACTGGGATCATCCCGATGCATTTGATATCGAGCTGTTCGTCGAGCAGCTGGACGCAATGTCCCGTGGCGATCCGATCGAGAAGCCCGTCTACGACTACACGATCCACGCACGCAGCGCGGAGACCGTCCGGATTCCGCGGGTGGACGTCGTCGTGGTGGATGGCATCCTGCTCTTCACGGACGAGCGGGTGCGTCAGCGACTCGATGTGAAGGTGTTCGTGGACGCCGATGCGGACATCAGGCTCGTGCGCCGGATACGGCGTGACATGGCCTCGCGGGGGCGTCCGCTGGAGGAGATCATGGATCAATACGTCAACACCGTTCGACCGATGCATCTCCAGTTCATTGAACCGAGCAAACGATGGGCTGACGTGATCGTACCTCGCGGCGGCCACAACACGGTGGCAATTGAAATGATTCTCGCAAAGATCCGCCAGCGCCTTGGCTCCAGTGGGGCGGCGCAGATTCCGATGGTCACGGATGAGCATCGGCACCATCACCTCGCGACCCCCGCCTTCGGCAGCGCGCCGCACGAGGGTCCCCGCCGATGACGGCCCCTGCCAGCCCCGCACAGGAGCGCATTCTCGTCGTCGACGATGAGCCGGATATCGTCGCCCTGGTGGCGTATCATCTCGCCAAGGCCAACTACCGCGTGACCACTGCGTCGAACGGCACGGATGCGTTATCGATCGCCCGCAGTGAGAGGCCATCGTTGCTGGTGCTGGATCTGATGCTTCCGGGCATGAGCGGCTTCGACGTGCTGGCGCATCTGCGGGCCGAGGAATCCACGCGGAACATCGCGGTGTTGATGCTCACGGCGCGGAAGGAGGAGCAGGATCGGATCCGCGGCCTCTCGCTCGGCGCGGACGACTATCTGACCAAGCCGTTCAGTCCGCAGGAGCTGGTGCTTCGCGTCGGCGCAATCCTGCGGCGCACCACGGCCACGGCCGAGGCACCGAACGACCTGCTGCAGATTGGCGCCATCCGGATCGACCGCGCGGCACATCGCGTGGCGATCGGCCCCGATGAAGTGGAGCTGACGCCCACGGAGTACAAACTCCTCATCACGCTGGCCGAGCGACGCGGGCGCGTGCAGGCGCGCGGGCTGCTGCTCGAAACCGTCTGGGAAGCGGCACCGGACATCCAGACACGCACCGTTGACATGCACATCCAGCGCCTCCGGACCAAACTGGGAGAAGCAGGCGATCAGATCGAGACGGTCCGCGGATTCGGTTACCGGATGCGGGGTTCTGCGGCGGCGCGCTGACACTCGACCGCCTGCGCCAGCAGTAGCTTTCCGGCGTGCGCCTCACCACCCGATTGCTCGTCGGCCTCGTCCTCGGTGTGTCACTGCTGCTGGCGGCGGTGATCGCCGTGCTCGATCGACGACTCTATGCACGCGTGGCAGTGGAGCAGGTCGCGCAGCTCCAGCGCGAGGCTCGACTGCTGGCCGGGCGTTGGGACGAGCGCGCCGCGGCTGACGCCGTCGCCAATGAAGCCGGGCGCGCCACCGGACACCGCGTGACGTTGATCGATACTGCCGGCGTCGTCCTCGGCGATTCGGAATTCGACGAACCGCGGCTTGGCGAGCTCGAAAACCACCGCACACGGCCGGAAGTCCGCGACGCCATGGCGACAGGCACCGGGCAGGCACGGCGCGTGTCGGCCTCGGCCGGTGACGAGGAGCTGTACGTTGCCGTGCGCATGCCACTCGGCGTGTCGCGCGTGTCCGTGCGCACCCGAACGGTGGACGAGATCTTTGCGCGGTCGCGCGTCGACATTCTGCTCGTCGGCGTGGGAGCGATCCTTGCCGTCACTGTCTTTGGCTGGTTCTTCTCCCGGTCGATCACGAAGCCGATCATCGAGCTGCGCGATGTCACACAGTCGCTGGCGGCGGGTGATCTCTCGCGACGGCCGGCGCTCTCGGCGCCGGGCGAGGTCGGAGATCTCGCGAGGGCGATTCATCGGCTGGCCGAGCAGCTTGGCGCTCGCCTGGCGACGCTCGAGGCAGAGGAATCGCTGCTCACCGAGTTGTTCGATTCACTCACGGAGGGCGCGATTGCCGTCGATGCGAGCCGGCAGGTGATGCGGATCAACGATGTTGGCCGTGTGCTGGCCCGTGTCGATGGTGAAGTGCCATTCCCCGTCGAGCGGCTGCCAGACAATGCGGAGTTGCGCGACGCATTGCAGCTCGCGCTGTCCGGTCAGGTGGTCGAACCGCGTGAGGTGACGCTGAATGATCGCTCCGTGTCGCTCGTCGCACGCCCACTCACTGACGGCGGAGCGGTGCTGGCGCTGTACGACCTCACCCCGGTCCGGCGCCTCGAGCAGGTCCGCCGGGACTTCGTTGCGAACGTCAGCCATGAGCTGCGCACGCCGCTGACGATTGTCGGCGGATACGCCGAAACGCTGGTTGACGATAGTGATATGCCGCTGACCAACCGACACGCGTTTCTTCAGACGATCCTGTCGAATACGCGCCGGATGCAGCGGATCGTGGACGATCTCCTCGATCTGAGCCGGATCGAGTCCGGCGGCTGGCGCCCGAACCCTGTCTGGTGCCGGGTGCCTGACGTCGTGGCTGACGTGATGGCGGCGGTGAAGCTGACGGCGAAGGAGAAGGAACTCGCGGTGCGCGCGGACATTCCGCCCGATGCGGAGCGTGTGTTTGCCGATCCCACGGCACTGCGACAGGTGATCGGCAACCTCGTGGAGAATGCCGTGCGGCACACGGCGGATGGATCGGTGACCGTGGTCGCCCGACGCGCGGGTGATCACACCACCATCGCCGTGACCGATACCGGTGTCGGCATCACAGCCGATCATCTGTCCAGGATTTTCGAGCGTTTCTATCGTGTGGATCCCGCGCGATCCCGGGAGCAGGGCGGGACAGGGTTGGGCCTTGCCATCGTCAGGCACCTGGTCGAGGCACATGGCGGGCACGCGACAGCCGAGTCCGAAGCCGGCGTCGGCACCACGATTCTGACGACCTGGCCAGTCCCTGTCACGGAACTGTAACGGCGTTTGGCGGTCGACTCGCACCGCGGTGTTACACGTCCGTTGCAAGAAGAAGGGGGGACTGTCACATCGGACTGCGAACGTAACGGGGCGTGCATCGGCACGCTGTGGGCTCGGTGTCCAACCCACGCGATCTCCCCGAATCGATTCGCGAAACCTATATGTCGACTTCCGTCGTTCGTCGGCTCGCACTGGTCCTGCTGACCATCTGCGGCTTTGCTCATTCAGTTACTGCGCAGACGCCAACCGCGGCGCGCGGCCGTATCACGGGTCGGGTGCTCGATCCGCAGGGCAGTGGAATGGCAGACGTTGCAATTCAGGTTGTTGGAACAACCATTGGCGCCATGTCTGGCGTCGATGGGCGCTACACGCTGGTCGGCGTCCCTGCCGGAACCGTCACGATCCTCGCGAGGCGGATTGGCTTTGGAGCGAAGACCATCACTGGCATTGCGCTCGCGCCCGGACAGACGGTCGAGCAGAACATCGCGCTGACACCCGCTGCGTTGCAGCTTGCCACCGCGACGGTGACGGCAACGCAGGAGCGTGGCTCCGTGAGCGCGGCTCTTGACCGGCAGCGGAACGCGACGGCGATCATCAACACCGTCACGAGTGAACAGATCGCGAAGAGCCCGGACAGCGACGCTGCCGCCGCCGTCGGTCGGGTGAGCGGCGTGAGCGTGCAGGACGGGCGGTATGTCTTTGTCCGCGGCCTCGGCGATCGCTACACGACTGCGTCGCTGAACGGCGCACGTCTGCCAAGCCCGGAGCCCGAGCGCAAGGTCGTTCCACTCGACCTCTTTCCCGCGGGATTGATTCAGAGTGTCACGACGTCGAAGACGTTCACGCCGGACCAGCCGGGCGACTTTGCCGGCGCGGCAGTCAACATCCAGACGAAGGAGTTCCCGGCGAAGCGGACGGTCGTTGTGTCCTCATCGAGCGGCTACAACTCTGCCGTGACGGGCAAGACGACGTTCTCAGCCGGCAACCGTGGCGCCGACTACTTCGCTGCGGGTTCCGGGAGCCGGGCGTTGCCCGGCGTGATTCGTTCGTACGGATCATTTGATCCACAGCCTGGCCAGGGAGAACTCAACAGCCTGATCGGGACGTTCCGGAATCGGTGGAGCGCACTTCCGTCGACCGGAAAGCCAAATGGTGGTTTCGGCATGTCCGTTGGCGGCAACGATCCGGTCCTCGGCCAGCGCATCGGCTACCTGCTGAGCGGCAACTACAGCGTGCAGCAGAACATCAAGGATCGTCAGGTGCGCGCCTATGCGCTCGCGCGCGGCCAGATCGATGAGGTTGACCGCTTCACCGGTACCTCTGCCGGTACAGGCGTGCTGTGGGGCGGTCTGGCGAACTTCAGCACGTTCCTCGGTCGCAACACGAAAGTCTCGCTGAACAACACGTACAACCGCACCAGCGACAATGATGCGCGGGTGGAATCGGGGACCAGCGAGAATCTTGGAACGCAGCTCAACATCACCCGCCTGCAATACGTCGAGCGTATGATCCGCAGCTCGCAGCTCGCGGTCGAGCACTCGTTGTTCGACGGTCGCCATCAGCTCGATTGGTCGGCAACCAGCTCAGGCGTCACCCGGCAGGAACCGGATCGCTCCGAGATCGTGTACACGGTCAATGGAACCTCGAAGCCGGAATGGTTCGCCATCGGCAATGAAGGTGCCGTTCGCACCTTCGGTGATCTTCGCGAGAATGGCTATGAAGGTCAGGTCAACTACCGCATGAGCTTCTTCGATCCCTCGAAGGAGCTTCGAATCAAGTTCGGCGGCCTCGTGCGCGGCAACGATCGCGACGCGGTGAATGCCGTGTACAGCGTGCAGGGATTCGGGCTGAACAACGCACAGCGCCAGCTCGCGCCGGAGTCGATCTTCGATGGCCGCTTCACGCAGCCAGGCAGCGGCGCGCTGCGTCTGGTGCCGCTGGCACAGGGTGGCAGCTATTCGGCCAGGGATCGCCTCACTGCGGGATACGTCATGATGAACTGGCAGGTGCGGCCGTCGGTGAACGTCGTGACGGGCGCACGGTTCGAGCATTCCGAGGTCGAGGTGATTGCATCGCCGACCATCGGTCCGGCCGTGACGACCAAGCCCACGTTCAGTGATGTGCTGCCATCGCTGGCCGTGACGCTCAAGGCATCCGAGAACCAGAATGTCCGTGTGTCGCTGTCGCAGACGCTTGCCCGCCCCGAGTATCGCGAGCTGGCGCCGCTGCAGTTCCGCGACGTGCTCGGCGGCGACAACTATCTCGGCAACAAGGATCTGGTTCGCTCGCTGATCCGCAACGCCGACATTCGCTGGGAATGGTTCCCGACGCGCACCGAAGTGTTGAGCGTCTCGGTGTTTGCAAAGCAATTCGACAACCCGATCGAGCGAATCTACCTTGGCACGTCAGGGACTCGCATCGTGTCGTATCAGAATGCGAAACGCGCGAACAATCTCGGCGTGGAACTCGAGGCGCGGACGAGTCTCGGCAAGCTCGATTCACGTCTCGAGAACGTCTCCATCTTCTCGAACGCAACGGTCATGCAAAGCAGGATCGAGCTGCGCCCGGGGCTCGCGAGCGTGACGAGCGCCGACCGTGCGATGGTTGGACAGGCCCCGTACATGATCAACGCGGGCGTCACGTGGAGCAACCTCAGTGGCGCGACGAGTGCCACGCTGCTCTACAACACCGTTGGCGCGCGCATCATCGACGCGGGTGAGCGCCCACTGCCGGACGTGAAGGAGCTGGCCCGCAATGTGGTTGATTTCTCGCTGCGATTCCCCGTCGGTGCAGGGTTCAGCGGGCGACTCGATGCGAAGAACCTGCTCGATGCGCAATACCGGATTCGACAGGGCCCGGTGACACGCGAGACGTATTACGCAGGTCGCACGTTCTCCGTCGGGTTCAACTGGCAGCCGTAACGATTGCGGCGCTCGCTGCCATCGAGGATATGACGGGCCAGGATCACACTCAGATCCTGGCCCGTCCTGTTTCTGTCAGCGAGCGTGCGACCCGGACCGCGACCTGTGGCGGACCTTCGGTTTCCACACGTGGTGCCGTGACGGGACTGTGACGACCCCGTGTTCACCCGATGACACGGTCACCGGATATTCACGTCCTGTAGCACATGGCGTAGCCAATCACTCGCAACTTCTCCTGACGAGACATACATGCTGTTCTCCTCGCGTTCGTCCTCAAGGATTCTCTTCGTCGCCAGCACGATTGTGCTCTCGGCGTGCAGCTCCGATTCGCCGGCCGGACCAACCGATCTCCCGCCGTCGAACGCCGCAGTGACTGCGCCGTCCGCCACCACGGCCCGGATCACGTGGGGCAAGGTCGCGGACGCCACGAGCTACAGTGTCGAGCGTGCGATCGGCACAACCGGTGGCACATTCACGAAGATCTCGTCGGCCGGCCTGGTTGACACGTCCTTTGTCGACACTGGCCTCGAGCCGAGCGCTGCGTATCGCTATCGCGTGCAAGCCGTGCGAGCCAGCGGGCCATCGCAGTACTCGTCGGAAGTCAGCGTCACGACCAAGGCACCCGGCACGGTTTCCGGGACGATCTCGGCGAACATCACCGCCAACCGGACGCTCTTTGCCGACACGCTGTATACGCTGCAGGGCTTCATTCAGGTGACCAACGGTGCCACACTGACGATCCAGCCCGGGACACGGATTCTCGGCGACTTTGCCACGACCGGCTCGTCGCTCTTCATCACTCGCGGTGCAAAGATCGACGCGCAAGGAACGGCCGCGAATCCGATCGTCTTCACGTCGTCACGTGCGGTGGGGCAACGCCAGCCGGGTGACTGGGGCGGTATCATCATCATCGGGAACGGCATCATCAACCGCAGCGGCTCGATCACGATCGAGGGCACCGGCAACGGAGCGAACAACCCGGCACAGACGTACAGCGGCGGTACCAACAACGCTGACAACAGCGGGGTTTTGCGCTACGTGCGCGTCGAGTTTGCGGGCTACGCCACGGCGACGGACCAGGAGCTGAACTCGTTCACGCTGGCCGCACTCGGCAGCGGAACGAAGCTCGAGTACCTGCAGTCGATGGCTGGCCTCGACGACAGTTTCGAATTCTTCGGCGGCGCAGCTGACGGCAAGTGGCTGGTCAGCTATGAAGCGGGCGATGATCACTTCGATCTCTCCGAAGGCTATGTCGGTCGCCTGCAGTTCCTCGTCGCGATGCAGACGCGCATCGTCCCGCCGCGCTCCGCAGCGGGGTCACCGTCGAGCGATCCGCAGGGCATCGAGAACGACGGCTGCAATGGCGCAGGATGTGACCTCGGCCAGAATTCAGCGCCGTTGACGATTCCGATCCTCGCCAACTTCACCGTGCTCGGTGTTGGCACCGCGAATGGCGTCACGCTGCCGGCGGCAGGCGGCCGCGGCGCAATGCTCCGCCGTGGCACGGGCGGATACTATGTGAATGGGATCATCGCCCGCTGGCCGTCCGCGGCGATCTCGTTCCGCGACACCACGACGTTCGTCCGGCAGACAGAAGGCAACTTCGTCCTCTCGAACATTCTCTTCACCGAGAACGGTGCGCTCTTCGATCCGCAGCTCGCTCCCGGTGGCACCATTTCGTCCACACGCCAGTACACTGCGGACACGACGGCAAACAAGCTCAGCACGGTTGCTGGGACCGCGTCAGCACTCTTCACGAACATCCCGTCGGCGCAGCCAGCATCGGGGGCGTCGCTCGATTGGGCGCCACCGGCTTCTGGTGCCGCCGCCACCGGCGGTCTGTCGACATTCACCGGTGCGCTGCTGACCAAGGCCGGAAGCAGCGTGACTGGGACCGCGTACCGCGGCGCCGCCGATCCAGCGGGTGCGAAGTGGTGGCAGGGCTGGACCACGTACGTCATCAACTGATCGGGCACTAACTTCTGCGGGTCGGCACACATGTTCTCGCGTGTGCCGACCCGCAGTCTTCTTCCTGAGACTCATCGACATGGCTCGTGCAGTCTGCACCGCCGTTGCGCTCCTCATGCTTTCGGCATGCTCCGGCGCCGAACGATCCGCGGAGTCACCGGCTGTCTCGACGGCCAGCGCGAAGACGCCAGAGGGTACACCCTACGCGTATGAGCGACTGCCGCTGGACACGTCACACGCGCCCGGCACGATCATCGATTCGGTGTTTTCGATGCCGGAGATGATCACACGCTTCCGTGTCGGGCTGCCTGAGGTCAAGGCGCTGGCTGGTGGTGAGACTTCTCCAGAGCTGCTGGTCTCGAAGTTCGTGCGGGCATTGGCAGAGGGTGATTCACGAACACTGAGTCTCCTCGTCATCTCCCGCGCCGAGTTCGCGTATCTCTACTTCCCCAATTCTGCTGACGCGCAGGGTGAGGGCGGTCTGCCGCCGGCACTCCGATGGGACGGGATCGTGCGCAACAGCGAGAAGGGCATCTCGCGCGCACTCGACCGCATCGGCAGAGCGCCGCTGACGCTGGCCGGCTTCGAGTGCCGAACTCCGGCCAGGCGGCTTGGTCCCCTGACACAGCTGGACGAGTGCACCGTGCGTCTTGCGCGCGGTGACGGAACCACGTTCGACGGGCGTCTCTTCGGTTCGATCATTGGAATCGGGGGGCGGTACAAATTCGTCGGCTACGCCAACGACATGTGATGCACACGCACTATCGCGTTCTTTGCGTCGCGTCTGCGATGCTCCTTGCCAGTGGCTGTTCCAGCCGAGACGACACCGGCGGCACCTCGGACACGTTGCGCGCCCCGAACGTGACGCTCGATGGCGCAGGTGCCACGTTTCCGTACCCGTTGTATGCGCGCTGGTTTTCACGTTTCGAAGCCGCAGGCGATGCGCGGATCAACTATCGCTCCGTCGGTTCCGGCTCCGGCGTGCAGGCCCTGCTCGAAGGCGCGGTGGACTTCGCGGCGACCGACGCGCCGCTGGATGCCACGATGCGGTCACGGCTGATGGAGAAGGGCGTCCGCCTCGTGCCGCTGACCGTCGGCGGCGTCGCGGTGACATACCACCTCCCGGACATCACGCGTCAGCTCCGTCTCGACGGGTCGACGCTGGCCGATATTTTTCTTGGGCGGATCGTCAAGTGGAACGACCCGCGCCTGTCGAGCCTGAATCCGGATATCGCGCTGCCAGCCGAAACGATCGTTGTCGTGACACGAGTCGACACGAGCGGCACGAGCTGGATTCTCACTGACTACCTGACACGCGTCAGCGCGGACTGGGCCGCGAGCCCTGGCCGCAGTACCCACCCGCGGTGGCCTCTCGGGCGACCGCTCCGCGGCAACGAGGGTGTTGCGTCGGAGGTGAAGGTCTCCGCGTACTCGATCGGTGTCGTCGAGGCTGTGTACGCCATACAGAACCATCTGCCGCTCGCGCGAATGCGCAACCATGCGGGCGCATGGGTCTCACCGCAGACGGGCAGCCTGCGCGCGGCAGCCAGCGCCATGGTCGGCTCGATGGATGACACCGTGGAATTCTCGGGCAGTATCACCGACCCGCCCGGAGAACTCAGCTACCCGATCGCGTCGCTGTCGTGGCTCATCGTGCCCACGCATGGGCGGGATGCGGCGCGTGCAGCCGCGACGACACGATTCATCCGATTTGCGCTCAGCCACGGTGACGACGACGCGCTCGCGCTTGGTTATGCGCCGCTCCCGCCCGCAATGCAGGCATCGTTGCGCCGCACGTGGAGCAGCACCGTTCCGTAGCGCGGCGGCGCGCTCCGGCGTGCGGGTGCCATCGTCACAGCGGGTCGGTAGCTTCCTCGGACAGACGGATCCCTCGCCCGAGACAGCATGCCTCCCAGGTCACCCCGCAACACGATCGCACGTCGCCGGCCTGAAGCCGATGCCGCAGTCGCGGCGCCAGTCGCCGCGGCTCGCACGCGTCGCATTGCCGCGATCGATATCGGTTCCAACTCGATACGTGCGATCGTGGCCGACGTCAGCGGCGCGGGCCAGATCCGCACCGTCGATGAGATGAAGGCTGCGCCCCGCCTGAGCACGGGCGTCGATCAGACCGGCGCCTTGTCGATCGAGAGCACGCTGTCCGCCATCGAGGCGTTGCAACGAATGGCCACGCTGGCGCGGCAGCTCGGGGCGGAACGGATCGAGTGCGTTGCGACGAGCGCGGTGCGCGACGCGTCCAACGGTGCCGCATTCATCCGGCAGATCAGGAAGACGGCCGGCCTGACGGTGAACGTGATTTCCGGCGAAGACGAAGCGCGCCTCTCGTTTCGCAGCGCACAGGCGCATTTTGACGTCGGTCATGGTCGCATGGTCACCTGCGACATCGGCGGGGGCTCGGTCGAGCTGGCGCTGTCCGCGGAGGGCCTCGTCGAGCGACTCCTCTCGATGCCGTTCGGCGCCATCCGTGCGACGGAAACGTACCTCAGCGAGGGCATTCGCCGCAGTTCTGTGCGCAAGCTGCGAAAGGCACTGCGACGCGAACTGAAGGAACGCTTCGCCGTGAAGGAGTGGCGCGGCGCCGGCATGATCGGCTCCGGTGGTACCTTCACCAACGTCGCAGGAATGTTGCTGGCGCAGCAGCGTGCGGCGGGCGCGCGTACGGTTCACGGCAAGCAGGTGACTCGCGGCGCCTTCGAGCACCTGCTCGACCAGCTCATGGAACTGTCGCCCGCCGAGCGCCTGACCGTCCCTGGCCTCAACCCGGCGCGCGCAGACATCATCGTTGCCGGTATGGCAGTGGCCGCGGAAGTGATGTCCGTGCTGGATATCCGAGACGTGCTCGTGTCCGCCTACGGCATCAGGGAAGGGTTGCTGCTCGAGGCAGCGGAAGTCGCACCGCAGGTCACCGACCCGGGGGAGGGCCGCTTGCGCAGCGTGCAGCAGTTCGCCGAGCGCACGCATTTCGAGGAACCCCACGCTCGCCGTGTGCAGAAGCTCGCCATGCAGTTGTTCGATGCGATCGGTGAGCGCCTGGGATGTGAACCAGTCGAGCGGGTGACGCTTCGTGATGCGGCCCTGCTGCACGACACTGGGTACCACATCAGCTACAACGACCATCACAAGCACGCCTACCATCTGATCGTGCATGCCGATCTGCTCGGCGTGCCGCCAGAAGAACAGGTCGTGATGGCCAACGTGGCGCGGTATCATCGCGGACCGTCACCGAAGCAGAAGCACCCGATGTATGCGGAGCTCACCAAGTCGCAGCAGATGCGCGTGCTGCGGCTCGCGGCACTGTTGCGTGTTGCCGATGGCCTTGATCGTGGCCACGTCGGTGCCGTTCAGCAGGTCAAGGTCAGGTGGACGGATCGGGCGCTCCGCATCACGCCCGTTCCCGACCCGCGCGCGCGCTCGACACGCCTCGAGTTGTGGGGCGCCAGCCGGAAGAGCGACCTGCTCGCGGAGTTGCTCGACCTTCCAGTGCACATCATTGGCCCGGATGGCAAGCCGGTGGAGTGGCAGGGGACGGATTCGGTCGACTGACCGTCGCGTGCGCCCGGGCGTGAGGGAACGAGGGAATCGCTCAGCTCCGGCCCCACGCATTGCGCAGCAACGCGGCGTGCGTGCCGCGCTCCGGTTCGTCGAGGGTCGGCTGCCGCTGCTTGTACGTGCCGTCCACCTGGAGCAGCCACGCCTGGCGATTGTCGTCCAGGCAGGTCTGCAGCAGTGACTCGAGGCGCTTGTGCAGTCGCGGATCCTCGATCGGCGCAACCATCTCGACCCGCCGGTCGAAGTTCCGCGGCATCCAGTCGGCCGAGCCGAGGTAGTACTCCGGCGTCCCGCCATTGCCAAACGCGAAGATTCGGGAGTGCTCGAGGAAGCGCCCGATGATGCTGCGCACGGTGATGTTGTCGCTGACCCCGGGCAGCCCGCTGCGCAGGCAACAGACACCGCGCACGATGAGTTCGATCTTCACACCGGCGGCTGAAGCCCGGTACAGCGCAAGGATGGTGTCGGGATCGACGAGCGCGTTCATCTTCGCCACGATCCGTCCACCACGCCCCGCTGCCGCAAACGCGGCCTCGCGATCGATCATCTCGATGAATCGGGCGCGCATGTTCGCCGGTGCCACGAGCAGCTTCCGGTACAGCTGTTGCCGGCTGAAGCCGGTCAGCGCATTGAACAGGTCGCTGACGTCCGCGCCGAGGGCCGGGCTGCAGGTGAACAGCCCGATATCGGTGTACATTCGCGCCGTGCGCGAGTGGTAGTTGCCGGTACCGATGTGCACATACCGCCTGATCCCCTCTGGCTCGCGGCGCACCACCAGCGTGGTCTTCGTGTGGGTTTTCAGCCCGTGGACGCCGTACACCACGTGGACGCCGTAATTCTCCAGTGCACGCGCCCACGCGATGTTGTTCGCTTCATCGAACCGCGCCTGCAATTCAATGAGGACAACAACCTGTTTTCCACGTTCGGCAGCCTCGATCAACGAGCGCACGATTGCTGTCTCGCCGGAGGTGCGATAGAGGGTCAGCTTGATCGCGAGCACGTTCTCATCGAGGGCTGCCCGTTCGATGAAATGCTCGACGGTATCGCGGAAGCTCTCGAACGGATGGTGAACGAGTATGTCGCGTTCGCGGATCGCGTCGAAGATTCCGGGCGCCTCGACCAGTTCGGCCGGGATTCCCGGGGTGAACGCAGGAAATCGCAGCTCGGGCAGCTCAATCGACGCCGCCAGTGACATCAGGTCGCCAAGGTCCAGCAGCGTGCCCGGCTCATCCACGTCACGTTCCGTGAGTGGCAGCGCAACGACCTGCGCATCCTCCTCGTCGCGAAGCTCTTCCATCAGGAGCGTGCGCAATTCGTCCGGCATGCCGGTCTGCACTTCGAGCCGCACGACCTCGCCGAATTTCCGTTCGAACACCTGGCGCTCGACGACGGACAGCAGGTCGTCGTCTTCCTCGACACCGGTGAGTTCAAAATCGGAGAAGCGCGTGATCCGGAAGGCATGCCAGCTCATGACCTCCATGCCCGGAAAGAGCGCGCCGAGATTGACGCCGATCACTTCCTCGATCGGCACGAAGTGCCCGGGGCGACCTGCGGGTACCCAGCGGGCCAGCGACTTCGGGACCTTGACGCGTGCGAAGTGCTCGTCGCCGGTCTGCGGATCGCGAACGCGCACCGCGAGCGACAGCGAGAGGTTCGAGATGTACGGGAATGGGTGACCCGGATCGACCGCGAGAGGCGTCAGCACCGGGAACACCTGCGCCTCGAAGAAGGCGTCAACCACGACCCACTCGGCTGGCGTGAGGTCGTTCATGTGCACCAGCTGCACGCCATGCTCGCGAAGTGCCGGCAGGAGATCGTCGGTCAGGCAGCGACGCTGCAGAAGGAGCATCTCATTGACACGCTTCTCGATCGCCTGCAACAGCTCGGATGGCGAGAGCCGCTCCTGCGGGTATCCACCCTGCCCCGTCTTGACCTTGCGACGCAGTCCGCCAACGCGGACCATGTAGAACTCGTCGAGATTGGTGCTGAAGATCGCAAGGAACTTGAGTCGCTCGAGCAACGGCGTCCGTGCGTCCCGGGCCTCATTGAGCACGCGCGCATTGAACTCGAGCCAGCTCAGCTCGCGACTGAAGAACAGGTGCGCCTCACCGGCGGCACCGACGGAACCCATTGCATCTTCGTCGGCATCACCGCCGCGTTGGCCTTTTCGCTGTCGTGTCGCCATACGCCTCTCAACGGGTGTGGGCAGCGGCACGCAGTCGCGCTCCCCGCAGCGCCATGGTCAGCCTGGTCGGCCGGCCACTACAACGGTATTCAACACGAGTGCGCTCAGCGCCGCCAGAAGTGCGGCCGCCGGAATGGTGATGACCCATGCCCACACGATGTTCCCCGCGAGGCCCCAGCGCACCGCCCGAACGCGGTTCGCCGCCCCCACGCCGACAATCGAGCCGGTGATGGTGTGCGTGGTGCTGACCGGAACGCCGAGACTCGATGCCGCCAGAATCACGATCGCACCGCCCGTTTCGGCGCAGAACCCGCCGACCGGACGCAGCTTCGTGATGCGCGTGCCCATCGTATGCACGATTCGCCAGCCGCCAAACAGCGTGCCAAGCGAGATCATGAAATAGGCACAAATCTCGACCCAGATGGGAATCGTGGACGTGTTCGGCACATACATGAGGCTCAGCAGTCCGCTGGTATACGGCTCGAACAGCTTGCGCACCGAGGGCGACGCCAGCAGGCCGACGATGATCCCCATCGTCTTTTGCGCATCGTTGCCGCCGTGTGCCAATGACAGGAGTGCGGAACTGAGAAGCTGTGCCGGTCGAAAGAAACGGTCGACCTTGCCGGGTGAGACACTGGCGAACACGCGGTACACGAGCGCCATCAGGCCAAGTCCCAGCAGCGCGCCAAGGAGTGGCGACATGACGATCGCGCTGAGCGTCTCCACCCATTTCGGCCCCCACATCAAGGCCCCAAATCCACGGCTCGCCACCGCGGCACCCGCGAATCCGCCGATCAGGGCGTGGGACGAGCTGGACGGGATTCCGAACCACCATGTGAGCAGGTTCCAGATGATCGCGCCGAGCAGCGCGGCCGCGATGACATTGGCGGAGATCGCCGTCGGGTCCACGTAGCCCGAACTGATCGCCTTGGCCACTGCAGTGCCCACCGTGAAGAGCGCCGCAAAGTTGAACGTCGCTGCCCAGAGGACTGCCTTGAACGGCGTCAGTACGCGCGTCCCGACTATGGTCGCAATCGAGTTCGCGGAGTCGTGGAAGCCGTTGATGAAGTCGAACACCAACGCGACAACGACGATGCCAATGACGTACGCTATCACGGCAACTCAGCTGTTCTTGAGCGAGATACTCTCGAGCGCCAGCGACACGTAGTGGCACTCATCAATCGCGGTCTCGAGGCAGTCGTACAGATCCTTCCACTTCATCACGGTCATCGGATCGGGCGTGCCGGCAAAGAGGTTGCCAAGTGTCTCGTGATAGATCGCGTCGCCCTGCTCCTCGAGACGCTTGATGCGCACGCCATGCTCGTAGACCATCTGCGGCTTCTTCATGGCAGCGACGGCCTCGCGAATCTGCACACAGGCCTCGCCGAGCACGGCGCAGAGCTGGATGGCTGGTTCCCGGGCCTCCGTGATGCGGTAGATCTGCGCCCGCCGTGCCGTCCCGTCGACGAGATCCACGACGTTGTCGAGTCGCGTCACCAACGTATGGATGTCCTCCCGATCGAGCGGCGTCACGAACGTGGTGTCGACCTTTCGGTTCGCTTCCGCCGTCAGCCGATCGGCCTGATGCTCCAGGTTCTTGATGTTGGTCTGGAACTCCTCGAGCCTGGACGGATCGGCGAAGAGTTGCTGCAGCGTATTCGCAGACTGCACGAGGATGCCAGCCATCTCAGCGAACAGGTCAAAAAATCGATCGTCACGCGGGATCAGGCGCACGGAGGAGTTGCTCCACTGGGTGAGAGGCACCGGCAGTTCGCCGCCGGTTCAGCCTGAACCGGAAAAGTAGGGTGAAACATCGCCCGACTCACAACTGACACCGGACTGTTACATGTATGCCCGGGCGGCCGCGGACGCACGTGCCAGCCGCCGCTCGAGGCGCTCGCGCAACGCGAACTGGCGCACGAGCAGCACCCCAGCGACAAATCCTCCCACATGGGCCCAGACGGCGACGCCACCGGAGGGATCGGCATGCAGCACTGCCAGCTGCGGCAGCCCGGCCAGTACCTGAAGCGCGAACCACCAGAGCAGGACAAGCCAGGCCGGGAAATGGAATAAAAAGAGGGGCGGGAAGAACATCCGCACCCGCGCCTTGGGGAACAGGATCAGATAGCCGCCCATGACGCCGGATATCGCGCCGGACGCGCCAACGGTGGGGATCGGCGAGCCGGGCTGCAGGGCAACATGCAGCGCACCGGCCGCGAGGCCACAGACGAGGTAGAAGGCGAGAAAGCGTTTCGGCCCCATCAGATCTTCGACATTGTCCGCGAACACCCAGAGGAACAACCCGTTGCCGAGCAAGTGCCCCCAGCTGCCGTGCAGGAACATCGAGGTCAGCGGCGTGATCCAATTCACGGCGGAGCGGTCCACCAGACAGGCCCATCCGGAGCCCATCGGAACGGCCAGGCCGACGGGCGCGGACCGGGTCACCTCTCCCGGAACAAGGCCGAGCTCACAGACACTCCGGATCAATGCCGTCCCGTCGGCGCCGGCGCCCTGAACTAGTAGCCAGACGACTCCCATCACACCAAGGATCGTCCATGTCATGACCGGCCGGTTGTCGGTCGGGTTCTCGTCGCCGATCGGAAACATGTCTCGCGGTGGTTTGGCTAGGGACGCGGGAAGCTAATGCCGCAGCGCAAACGACGGCGAAATGCGCCAGTGTTTTCCCGCAGTCTCCTCCGATCTGCCACCGAACGGGGATTGGACTGCCAGAAAGGCAGAATTGGCGGGTGCCGATCTTGCCCAGTCATGTGCGCACGCATGGGTGGATGTGCCTGATGGCACGACACCCGGCGACGCCCGCTCCGGCTTCCCGCCGAGGAGCGCGATGGATACGACTCTCGAGGACGCAGAGATATGGCTGACAAAGTGATTGGCATCGACCTCGGCACCACCAACTCCGTGGTCGCCGTGATGGAAGGCGGGGATCCGGTCGTGATCCCGAATGCCGAGGGTGGTCGCACGACCCCGTCGGTCGTTGGTTTCTCGAAGGACGGCGAGCGCCTCGTTGGCCAGATTGCCAAGCGTCAGGCGGTCACCAACCCGACGAACACGATCATCTCCATCAAGCGCTTCATGGGCCGCAAGATGGGCGAAGCGACGCAGGAGAAGGGGCGCGTTCCGTATGCGATCGTGGCCGGACAGAACGACCTGGTCAGCGTCGAGATCCAGGGCAAGCGGTACACGCCGCCTGAGATCTCCGCGATGATCCTGCAGAAGATGAAGCAGACCGCCGAGGACTACCTCGGCCACGGCGTCACCAAGGCCGTGGTCACCGTCCCGGCGTACTTCAATGACTCGCAGCGCCAGGCGACGAAGGATGCCGGCAAGATCGCGGGTCTCGATGTGCTGCGGATCATCAACGAGCCGACGGCCGCCGCGCTGGCGTATGGCCTCGACAAGAAGAAGGACGAAAAGGTCGCGGTGTTCGACCTTGGCGGTGGCACCTATGACATCTCCGTGCTCGAGCTCTATGACGTCGACGGTTCGCGCCAGTTCGAGGTGAAGTCGACCAATGGCGACACGCATCTTGGCGGCGACGATTTTGACCAGCGCGTGATCGACTGGCTCGTGGCGGAGTTCAAGAAGGATCAGGCGATCGATCTCTCGAAGGACCCGATGGCCCTGCAGCGCCTCAAGGAAGCCGGAGAGAAGGCGAAGATGGAGCTCTCCTCGACACAGTCGACGGACATCAACCTGCCATTCATCACCGCTGACGCGAGCGGCCCGAAGCACCTGAATTACTCGCTCACACGCGCCAAGTTCGAGCAGCTGGTGGACGACCTGATCACGCGCTGCATTCCGCCGATGGAGAAGGCGCTTGCAGATGCGGGCCTCAAGCCAGGCGAGATCGATGAGATCCTCCTGGTGGGCGGCTCGACGCGTATCCCGAAGATCCAGGACACGGTCAAGAAGTTCTTCGGCAAGGAACCGAACAAGGGTGTGAACCCGGACGAAGTGGTGGCCATCGGTGCCGCAGTGCAGGGTGCCGTGCTCACCGGCGAGCAGAAGGACGTGCTGCTGCTCGACGTGACGCCGCTGTCGCTCGGCATTGAAACGCTGGGCGGCGTGATGACGACGCTGATCCCGCGAAACACCACCATTCCGACCAAGAAGTCAGAAACATTCAGCACGGCCGACGACAACCAGACGCAGGTGGAAATCCACGTGCTGCAGGGTGAGCGCGACCTGGCCGCGTACAACAAGACGATCGGCAAGTTCCAGCTGACGGGCATTCCGCCGGCAGCGCGTGGGCAGCCGCAGGTGGAAGTGGGCTTCGACATCGACGCGAACGGCATTCTGCACGTGACCGCGAAGGACAAGACGACCGGCAAGGAGCAGAAGATCCGCATTGAGGCGTCGAGCGGGCTGTCCGATGCCGAGGTGGATCGCATGGTGAAGGATGCCGAGAAGAACGCGGAAGAAGACAAGAAGCGCCGCGAGGCCATCGACACACGGAACCGTCTCGACAGCATGACGTATGACGTCGAGAAGAACGCGAAGGAATGGTCGGATCGTCTCGCTCCGGAGACGAAGGCAAAGCTGGACGCAGCGGTGGAGCGCGCGCGGAAGGCTCTGCGCGGTGAAGACCTGGACGAGATCAAGGCGGCATCGGACGATCTCAGCCGGATCTACAGCGAAGCCGGCGCATCGTTGTACCAGCAGGCGGCACCGGAGGCTGGGGTACCGCCGGCCGGTGAGCCCACGGCTGAGACGACGACACCGCCGGCAGCGGAAGACGTCGTCGAGGCGGACTACGAGATCGTGGACGACAGCAAGAAGTAGCTGCCGGCCGGGTTCGACGGAGCGTGCGCCCCTGCCCCCGGGCAGGGCGCACGGCTCCGGCAGGACAGGGCCCTCATCCCGGTAACCGGGGTGGGGGCATTGCCGTCCGGTGTGCGTCAATCGTCATTATGGTTGACGGCGCCGGAACGGCGAGGAAACCCACGGGTTGGATTTGTGTACTCAGTGAGAAGACTCCTTCAGGATTCACGAGAAGAGAACATGAGCATGATGACACGCGCAAAGGTTGCAGGTGCCGTGATGGCAGCATTCGTCGGCGGCTTGGGGATTGCGACAGCCTTCGAGCTGCCGCAGTCCGGCTTTGCTCAATCGACGCCGTCGGCGCGCGTCGCGAACGGGCCTCGCGCCGACGATGGCGGCGCGCCCGGATTCGCCGACGTGGCTGAACGCGTGACGCCCGCCGTCGTCTCGATCCAGGTTCAGAAGGACCCGAGCGCGCGCACGCAGGTGCAGACTCCGCGCCAGAACGTGCCGCCGGAGATGAAGGAATTCTTCGAGCGGTTTCAGGGGCCGCAGAGCCGCCAGCCGACCGAGGGAAGCGGGACCGGGTTTCTCATCACCGCATCCGGCTACATCCTCACCAACAACCATGTGGTGGGTGAGGCCGATCGCATCAAGGTCATTCTCACCGATCACCGCGAGTTCACCGCGAAGCTGATCGGCAAGGATCCGACGACGGACGTTGCCGTCATCAAGATCGAGGGCACTGGGTTCCCGACCGTGGCGCTCGGCGACGATCGCACCGCGCGGATCGGCAGCTGGGTGCTGGCCATCGGCAACCCACTTGGGCTGGACTTCACCGTGACCGCGGGGATCATCAGCGCCAAGGGGCGTGGAATTCCCGCGCCGGCGCGCCAGAACACGCTCGCCGCCCGCTACGCGATCTCGGATTTCATTCAGACCGATGCGGCGATCAATCCGGGGAATTCCGGCGGCCCGCTGATCAATGCCCGCGGTGAAGTGATTGGAATCAACAGCATGATCGCCAGTGAAACCGGCTACTACTCAGGCTATGGTTTCGCGATTCCGATTTCGCTGGCCAGGACCGTCTCTGACGACCTGATCGCGCACGGGCGCGTCCGCCGTGCAGTACTCGGGATCTCGATCAAGGATGTCACGGCGGAAGAGGCGAAGGCGGCACAGCTCGCGACGATCGCCGGTGTCACGGTTGGTGACTTCACGAGCGACGGCAACGCGCAAAGCCCCGCGAAGGCCGCGGGTCTCGAGCCGGGTGACGTCATCGTTTCGGTCGAGGGACAGCCTGTCGATCGCGTTGGCACACTGCAGCGCATCGTACGATCGAAGAAGCCTGGCGACGTGGTGTCGGTCGACGTCATGCGATTCGGTGACCGCAAGAATTTCCGCGTGCGTCTTGCCGAGGCACCGGGCGAGGGAGCGGTCGTGGCGGAAGCCGGCGAGGAACGCACCAGGGATCGCGAGGAGTCCGTCGGTGTGTCCGCGGACAAGCTCGGCATTACGGTCGAACCGATCACTGACGGAACGGCGCGCGCGCAGCGGCTCCCGGCGAGCATGCGTGGAGTGCGCGTATCTGACGTCAGCGCCCGCGGCGGTGCTCGTGGCAAGCTCTTCGCGGGCGACGTGATCACCGAAGTCGTCTATCCTCGCCCACGGCGTGCAATCCGGAGCACGGCGGACCTTCAGGCGGCGCTCAAGGACCTGGCGGCGGGAGAGGTCATCACGCTGGCGGTGTTCAACCTCGAGAGCCAGACCAGTCGCGTCGAGACGATCAGGATCGGCGCGAACTGACGCGGGTGCGGGTCGAGCGGCGGCGCCTGGAGACACTCCAGGCGCCGCCGTTGCCGTTTCCGTATGGCACAAGCCCGGTGAATTCTCTCCCGTCCGCTCCGCGTGCGAGGTAGATTCGGAAGACAAGGCCGACGTGGTGGAACTGGTAGACACGCCAGACTTAGGATCTGGTACCTCACGGTGTGCGAGTTCGAGTCTCGCCGTTGGCATCGGCCACCGCGCAGGGTCGGTGGCCCCCACATCGGGGAGTCAGCAGGTCGTGCCCTTGCCCAGGGCCGTGCCGCAGAGCAAGCCCACCCTGCCCGTCGACCGAAAGCTCCGAGTAGCTTGACCGGTCGGGAGCGGGGCGTCGGCGAAGGCGCCGGGAGGACTGCACCCGACAGGAACTTCACGGCTCTCCATGCGTTGAGCAGCCAGCCTCGATCGGCGAGACCCGTCTTCACCCTTGATCCGCTGTCCCGCGATGAGTGATCGTGATGCACAGGAGTGCCGGGCCATCGTGCGAGAGCACGCGCGCACGTTCCACCTGGCGAGCAGATTCCTGCCGCGAGAGAAGCGACGCGCCGCCTTCGCGCTGTATGCGTTCTGCCGGGTTGCTGACGATATCGTGGACCGGGCGGAGGCTGCGGGACGCGCCGATGGTCGGCCCGATACAGGAACCGCCGCGGCGCTGCAGGCGCACGAGCTGAGGCTCCGGGACGCCGTGGATGGGCGCCCGTCGAACCCGGTCTTCCGCGAACTCCACGCTGTCATGCGGCAATTCAGCGTCCCCGAGTCGTTGATGCGGGAACTGCTCGACGGTGTGGCGATGGATCTCCGCCCGGTGCAATACGAGTCGTGGTACTCGCTGATGCGGTATTGCGAAGGTGTCGCGAGTTCAGTCGGTGAGATGTGCACGTACGTGTTCGGCGTTCAGGGTGACGACGAGGTGCGTCGGCAGGCCGTGCAGCGTGCGCGCACGCTCGGCCTGGCCATGCAGCTCACGAACATCCTCCGCGATGTCGGCGAGGATGCCCGGCGTGGCCGCTGCTACCTCCCGAGTGACGACCTGACCGCGGCTGGCCTCACTCGCGAGGACATCCTGAGCGGCCGGCTCAGCGCGGCAGACCCGCGCTGGCAGCGCCTCATGCGGCATCAGATTGCGCGCGCACGCGCGCTGTACGCCGAGGCGGCGCCCGGAATCGACCTGCTCGCGCCCGACGCGCAGCGTTGTGCCTGGGCGTGCTCAATCGGGTACAGCGGCATTCTTGGCGCGCTGGAGCGGATCGGGTATGACAGCCTGACCTCGCGCGCCAGGCTCTCGAGTGGAGAGCGGGTGCGAGTGTTCTGGCAGGTCTGGCGAAAACGCGTCCACCAGCGCACGGCCGCGAGTGGCGTGCCGAGGCAGCAGTGGTCGCGCGAGGGGACGGATGCCACGCAAGCCGACGAGCTCGTGAGCCTCGCCTGAGCCACCTGCCCCACGGCGCGTCTCCCCTGATTGACTCGCGCTCCTTTGCGTGACAACCTCAAGTTTCAGCTGTTTGCACCGCCAACGAGGGACCGTACGGTGAACGTTGCTTCGGAATTCCATCAGGACGACCGCGCACCACTCGTGCGCATCGCGCTCGCGTGCCTTCTGGCGCACTGCGTGCTGACGATCTTTTCCGGCCTGGCGTTCGCGACATTTCTATCGCCGCCAATCCCGGCATGGCTGTCGACGCCGGCCAACCAGAAGATCACGGCATTCGGCTTCAAATGGGGCGGCCAGTCCACGGTCGTCCTTGGCGCACTGGCCGGACTTCTGCACGCCGTCGGGCGGCTCGGCAGGCGAACCGCAATCACTGTCTTCGTGGCCAGCTTCGGCATCTCGCTCGGGTCCGAGCTGCTTGGCACGGGCACCGGACTGCCGTTTGGCCCATACAGCTACACGAACCAGCTCGGTTACAAGATCCTCGGGCTGGTGCCGTTCAACATCCCGACCTCGTGGTTCTTCATGCTGTATTGCTCGCTCGCAATCTGCGGGCGACTGCTTCCGTCCACCGACGACAGCAAGAGTCGCTGGTGGTGGGCGCTGATCGCAGGCATCGTGCTGACCGCCTGGGACGTCTCCATGGATCCGGCGATGGTCGCGAGTGTGCATTGGCTCTGGCATCTGCCGTCGCTGGAGGGGATGTCACTCTGGCAGAACATCCTCATCGGCGGACACTTCTATGGAATGCCGCTCACGAACTGGCTCGGCTGGCTGCTGACCGGAATCATCGTTGCACGAGTGATGCTCGCGATCGTGCCGCCGTCGCGGTGGGCACGTGACGTCTCGCCGTCGAACTTCCCGCTCGTGCTGTATGGCGTAAATGCCGTACTGCCACTTGGCATCTGCTACGGGCACGGGCTGTGGCTTGCGTTTGTGCTGGGTGCAATCGCGATGGCGATCCCGCTCGGCCTTGCCGTCTGGAAGCGGCCGCGGACGGTGCCGTCGGCCGTCCGCACGGCTGAATCGTTCGGCGACATCGCTGTCGCCGGTCGCTGAAGAGTCCGGGCACGTCGCGTGCTCGACTGGCTGCGTGCACCGCAGTTGTACGATGCGATTCTTGCGCTGCTGGTCGTCGAGGGCGCAGTGCTTTCACGCCGGACGCGGCTCACCGGGCGCGGCATGCCGCTGCCGCAACTCGCAGCATTCCTTGGCGCGGGCGCAGGGTTCACACTGGCGGCCCGATCGCTCGCTGCCGGTTGGCCGCCGTGGACACTTGCTCCCGCGCTGACGGCGGCATTCATCTGTCATCTCATTCATTTGCGCAGCGGCCGCTGAGCCGCACGCGTCACTCCTGAGAGTTCTCTCGTATGCGCATCATCGTGATCGGAAGCGGGTTTGGCGGCCTGTCGGCGGCTGTCCGCCTGCAGGCACAGGGGCATCAGGTCACGATCGTCGAGAAGCTCGACAAGCCGGGTGGCAGGGCCTACGTGTTCGAGCGCGACGGCTTCACGTTCGATGCAGGGCCCACGATCATCACCGCGCCGTGGATGATCGACGACATCTTCGCCACCGCGGGCCGGAAGACAAGTGACTTCGTGCAGATCGTGCCGATCGACCCGTTCTACAATGTCCGGTTCGAGGATGGCTCGGTGTTTCACTACAATGGCGAGCGCGATCAGGTCCTGCGAGAGATCCAGCGCTTCAATCCGGCCGACATCGCAGGCTACGAGCGTTTCTTCGCCGAGACGGAGAAGGTCTTCGAGGCCGGCATGTCGCTCGTGGATCAACCGTTCAGCACCGTGGGCAGCATGCTCAAGGTGGCACCAAAGCTGGCGATGCTGCAGGCGCAGCGGTCGGTCGCAACGTTCGTCAACAAGTACATCAAGGACCCACGGTTGCAACAGGTCTTCAGCTTCCATCCGCTGCTGATCGGCGGCAATCCATTCCAGTCGAGCTGCCTGTACACCCTCGTCCACACACTCGAGCAGAAGTGGGGTGTGCACTTTGCCATGGGCGGCACCGGTGCGCTCGTGCGCGGTCTCGTCAGTTGCTTCACGGGCATCGGTGGCATGCTGCGACTGAACGCCGAGGTTGCGGAAGTGGCAGTGGATCCAGCCACGCGGCGCGCGACAGCGGTGGTGCTTGCGAACGGCGAACGCCTCAGTGCGGACGCAGTGGTGTGCAACGGCGATGTTGCACAGAGCTACATGACACTGGTGAAGCCGGAGTTCAGGCCGAAGAACACGGATGCGCGGCTCCGGAAACTCGATTACTCGATGGGTCTCTTCGTGAGCTATTTCGGCACGCGGGGGACGCGTGGCCTGTGGCCCGACATCGCGCATCACGAAATCCTCATGGGTCCCCGCTACAAGGAGCTGTTGAGCGACATCTTCGACCGGAAGCATCTGTCCGACGACTTCTCGCTCTATCTGCACCGACCGACGGTCACCGATCAATCGCTCGCGCCGGACGGGGATGATGCCTGGTATGTGCTCTCGCCGGTACCACATCTTGGCGGGACGACGGACTGGGCAGAAGCGCACCAGAGGTACACGGATCGCATCGTCGACTATCTCGATGCGCGATACCTGCCAGGGCTCAAGTCACGCATCGTGAGTGAACATCACGTTGATCCGCGCTACTTCCGCGACACGTTGAACAGCTACCTCGGCAGCGCGTTCAGCGTCGAGCCGACACTCCTCCAGTCGGCGTACATGCGGCCGCACAACATCAGCGAGGATGTGCCGAACCTGTATTTCGCCGGTGCCGGTTCGCATCCCGGCGCCGGGTTGCCAGGCGTGATGGGGTCAGGGAAGATCGTGGCGGATGCCATCGGCATGGCGCCAGGGGCGAAGCTCCGTGGCGCGAAGTCGAAGTCGGCCCGCGAGGCAGTGGAAGAGTTGATGGCAGTGTAGGCCCCGAGGTGCGGCGGTCAGCGCACTGCCGCGCACGGGGCGTGCCTCAGCGCGCAGCCCGCAGTATCGCCCGCGCCGGCGCTCCATCATGCCCTGCCACCTTCAAGGGCAGGATGATCGCGTCGTACTCCCCTGGAGGCACGTTCTTCAGGTCAAGCCCCTCCACGATCGGAATGCCGTTGCCGAGCAGCGCGCGATGCGCCAGCGGTGCCGGCGCGGCGAACTGCTCGGCTGAGATGTAGTCGACGCCCACGAGCTTCACGCCCGCATCCGCGATGAGCTGCGCCGCGTCGCCTGCGATGTAGGTGAAGTCGCGATGAAACTGCGAGGAATCCATCCACCCGCGCAGGGTGCTGCGCGTGCGGAACAGGATACGCTCCGCCCCGCGCCAGTTGTGCCGATTCAGTTCGTCAGCCGTGATCGCAGTCACGCTGTCAGCAATGGCGATCACTCGGGCCGGGCCGACGAGGGCAGTGATCGGGATCTGATCAACCGACACGCCATCGCGTATGAAGTGCATCGGCGCATCGACATGGGTCCCGCTATGCGCACCCATCTCGTACTTCGAGAGCGTCAATCCGTCGCCCTTCCGCATGTCCCTGAGGAATGTGAAGACCATCGGGGCATCACCTTCATACACGGGCGTCCGGCCCACCTCCAGCGTCGCCGTTGCGTCGATCCATGCACCGTCCGGCAGCCGGACTTCCGGAGCCTTGGTCTCCGCCGATTCGGGTGCTCGCGCCGAGCACGCGGCACACAGGAAGGACAGTGACACGGCGAGGGCGTCGCGACGGAAGAGCATCACACCTCCAATGAGATCCACGCCAGGACAGATGGTCCGCCAAAGCTACAGCGCGGCACTCAGCAGCAAGGTAAACGCCAGTCCCGCGACGCCAACGATCGTTTCAGCGACGGTCCACGTGCGCAAGGTTTGCGGCACCGACATGTTGAAGAACTCCTTGATCAGCCAGAAGCCCGCGTCGTTGACGTGCGACAGGACCAGCGACCCGGCCCCGGTTGCCAGAACGAGGAGCTCTGGTGGCGTTCCCGGGCGCAGGAGTGCAATGGGCGCGACGATTCCGGCGGCAGTCGTCATCGCCACGGTCGCCGAGCCGGTCGCGACGCGGATCAAAGCGGCAATGACCCACGCGAGGATGATCGGCGACACCTTGGCGCCGACCGCCACAGCCGCAATCGCCCGGCCGACGCCGCTCTCGATCAGGACCTTGTTGAAGCCGCCACCGGCGCCGATCACCAGCAGGATGGTCGCGGTGGGTGCGAGACAGTCATTGCAGAACGTGAGGATCTGATCGCGCGTGAAGTGCCTGGTCCGCCCGAGTGAGAAGAACGAGACGAGAAGTGCAATGAGGAGTGCGACAATGGGGCTGCCAATGAACGCCAGTGCGTGTCGAAGCCCACTCGACTCGGCGAGCGTCAGGTCACCGACGCTGGCGCAGAGCATCAGCAGCACGGGGAGCAGGATCGTGAACAGGGTGGCGGCAAACCCCGGAGTCTCCCGCGTCTCGTCACTCGAGAATTGCGCCGCGAGCGGGTTGTCAGGTGGCAGCTGAATCCTCGGGGCGACCCAGGTTGCGAAGACCGGCCCAGCCAGCGCTGCGGTCGGCAATCCAACCAGCAATGCATAGACGATCGTAAGCCCGACATCAGCCTTGAATGCCGCCACTGCCAGCATCGCGGCCGGATGCGGCGGGACCATCCCGTGCACCACGGACAATCCCGCCACCAGCGGAATGCCGATCCTGATCAGCGACATGCCCGTCTGTCGAGCGATCGTGAAGACGAGCGGGATCAGCAGTACGAAGCCGACCTGGAAGAACACCGGAATGCCCACGATGAACGCCACGAACATGATCGCCCAGTGGACCCGCTTCACGCCGAAGACGCCGATCAGCGTCGTCGCGATGCTGGCTGCGCCACCCGACTCGGCCATCATCTTCCCCAGCATCGTGCCGAGGCCGACGACGATGGCGATGAAGCCAAGCGAATTGCCGACTCCGTCCTGGAATGCCTTCACGACAGCGTTGAGTGGCATTCCCGCTGCGGTCCCGGTGACGAGCGATACACAGATCAGCGCGATGAAGGGGTGCAGCCGGAACTTCGCAATGAGCCCGACCAATGCGATCACCGCCAGCAACGCGTACAGCAGCAACTGCCCGTCCGGCGCCCCGGTCTGTGAGGGTGTCACGCGTCGGAATCCAGCGGCTCAGCGCGCAGCCGCGCCGTGATGGCAGCCACGATCTGCTCCGGCGTGTCGCGCACGTCGAATGTCCACGCGCGTTCGTCGCGATCGGGCGGTTCAAATGCGGCGAGCTGACTCGCCAGCATCGACGCCGGCATGAAGTGTCCGCTCCGGGACTCGAGTCGCGCACGGAGCACTGTCTCATCACCCTGAAGGCAGATGAATCGGATCGAGTCGTCTCCGGCGCGCAGTATGTCGCGATACGAGCGCTTGAGGGCAGAACACGAGACCACGACCCCTTCCCCGTGCTCGCGCGCCGTTCGCAACCGGGCGGCGAGCGCCAGCAGCCACCCGTGGCGGTCATCGTCAGTCAACGGAACGCCGGCCGCCATTCGCGCCACGTTTTCACTCGGATGGAACATGTCTCCCTCAACGAAGCGGATCCCGAGTGAATCGGCGAGTGCCGTTCCAGTCACGCTCTTGCCGGAACCGGCGGTGCCCATCACGACGAACGCATGTCGCATCACGCGGCGTGACTCATGTGCATGGTGGCTCAGGCCTGCGTCACCAGCAGCCGTCGCCGCCAGATCATGTAGGCGGGCGCACCCGCAAGGACGGCTGCAATCCCGATCGCGGCCTGCGCCGGTTGCGAGACGATGGTGTTGATCACGATCACGGCGGCCGCGATCACGAAGAGGACCGGCGTCAGCGGATAGAATGGCACCTTGAAGGGACGCGCGGCATCTGGGCGCTTGATGCGCAGCGCGATGACTGCGGCCGCGCCCAACGCATAGAAGATCCAGCCGATGAAGACGACGTAGGTGAGCAGTTGCTCGAACGTCCCGGTGAGTGCAAGCACGATGGCCCAGACGCAGCTGGTGATGATGGCGAGGGCCGGCGTATTGTACTTCGGGTGCACTTCCGTCAACCGGCGGAAGAAGAGCCCGTCTCGCGCCATGGCATAGTAGACCCGTGGAACGGTGATCACCGTGGCGTGGGCCGCGCTGTACATCGACACGATGATCGCCGCCGCGATCAGCCAGCCCGCCTGCGGGCCCAGGACCTGTGCCACCGCCTCACCCGCGACGCGATCCGACGCTGCCACACGCGCAGCCCCGAGTGCAGCCAGGTAGGCGAAATTCGCGATCAGATAGATGACGATGAGCATGATGGTGCCGATCGCGATGGCACGCGGCAGCGAGCGCTGCGGGTCCTTCGCTTCGGCGGAAATGAAGGTCACATACTGCCATCCTTCGTACGCCCAGAGTACCGAGATGATGGAAAGCCCGACACCGGACGCCGATGCCGGCGTTGTCACATGCGGCGCCGCCACCATCGTGCTGCCCTCGCCGAGCAGGAAGAGCGCGGCGCTCATGCCCAGAATTGCCACGACCTTGATGCCGGTGGCAACATTCTGCACTGTCGCGCTCTCACGCGTGCCGCGCACGTTGATGACCATCATGAGCACGATCAGCGTCGCGGCAACAAGGCTCTTCTGCAAGGGCGACATCGGCACGAACTGCGTCATGTAGTTCGCGGCCGCGACAGCGAGCGTGGCGATGGTCCCTGCACCGATCACGAAGAAGAGCGTCCATCCGTACAGAAACGCAGGGAATCGTCCGAAGCCGTCACGGATGAAGGCGTACAGGCCGCCGCCGCTGCCAGTCCCCTCCATCGCACCCAGTTCCGCGTAGCTCAGCGCGCCGAGCAGCGAGAGCAGGCCGCCAACGAGCCAGACGGCCATGGCAATCGGCACCGACTCGCCGCTTTGTGCCAGCACCGACGACGGCACGAGAAAGATGCCGCTGCCGATCACGTTCCCCACGACCAGCAACGTGAGGTCACGGGTTCCCAGTGTCCGCGCGAGGGTGTCAGCCATCTGGACCTGTGTTCGAGAAGAGCATGGATCGGGGAGTCGTACCGGAACGTATCGACGCGTCACGGGGGCGCGAGGCCATTGCCAGCGGATCGTCCACACGATTGTATCCCACGGGGGACGATCGCCGGTACCCGGACATTCAACTGTTGCCTTCCCACGTTGCCATGTTTGCACGCTTCACCAGCGCCATCGTGCGCCCGCCTGCCAGAAACTTCGCCGACGGGCTGACCACCGTGGACTTCGGCCGCCCTGATGTCGACCTCGCGCTTCAGCAGCATGCGGCGTACTGCGCCGCGCTGGAGCGACACGGCTGCGCCGTCACTGCGCTGCCGGCGAACGAGCGCTACCCGGACTCCACGTTCGTCGAGGACACCGCCCTGATCCTGCCGGGTATCGGCGCAATCCTTGCGCGACCCGGCGCGACGTCCCGGGCCGGCGAGGTGGACGGCATCACGGAAGCATTGCATCACCGATTCGCGTCGCTGGCGCAGATCGTGGCACCTGGGACGCTGGATGCGGGGGACGTGTGCGAAGCGGGCAATCATGTGTTCATCGGCATCTCGCACCGCACGAATGCCGAGGGTGCAAGGCAGTTGGCAACATGGCTTGCGTCGCATGGCTACTCGTCATCGACCGTCGATATCCGGGGCATCGACAGCATCCTGCACCTGAAGAGCGGACTCGCCGCGATCGAACCGCAGCGACTCGTACTGATCGATGTGCTGGCGGATCACCCGGCCTTTGCCTGCTACGACCTCGTGCGCGTGCCGGTGGGGGAGGAGTACGGTGCGAACTGCGTGCGCATCAACGACGTCGTGTTCACCTCCGCCGGACAGCCGACGTTCGACGCCACGCTCCGTGCACTCGGCTACAGGCTCGAGGTACTCGACATGAGCGAGTACCGGAAGATGGACGGCGGGCTCAGCTGCCTGTCGCTGAGGTTCTGACGCCTCACGGCCGCGCGGGCGCGATGGGCAGGACGATGTGCGACGGATACACGGCGCTGTGATGCACGGTGTTGTCTGCCGTCACCATCCGCCGGTTGAGGCCGAGCGGCTCACCCGTATTCGGGTTCACATCGAACCGCGGAAAGTTGCTGCTCGAGATGTCCACCCGGATCCGGTGTCCCTTCTTGAACACGTTCGCCGTCGGAAACGGTTCGATCGTGAACGGGTAGACGCGTCCCGGCGTCAGCATGACGGCGTGATCACGCGTCGCGCGATACCGGCCGCGCACGATCGCGTCGGTGAGGTTCATGTCGAAGCCGGCGGGCCAGTCCAGACTGGACGGATACACGTCGATCAGCTTGGCAGTGAAGTCCGTGTCCGTGCGCGACGATGACGCGTGGAGCACCACGGTGATCGGTCCGATCACCGTCACATCCTCGGTCAGCGGCTCCGTCTGAAACACCACCACGTCCGGGCGGGATCGCAACGGAAGGAATGGCGCGGCCGATGGAGGGAATCGCGGATCCTCGCGCTGGTTGTACGCACCGTCCTTGAGTCGGGCGGATGAACCGCCGCCGATGGTCGGCACCGGATGACGCGGGTCGAACGTGTAAGTCGTGGATGCATTCGGCTTCCGCGGCCGCGCCGTGCTGAGTGATCCATCCGCATGGAAGTAGTACGGCACGAGGCGCGTCCCCGGGAGCGGCCACGACGGCGAATCACGCCAGTATCCTCCGTGAAACAGCCGCCCGTCCGTGTCCTTGTGCCCGTCGCCTGTCCCCATCACGAACAGCCTGACAGGGGCGTCATTCTCCACGCCGGTGGGCTCGCCCTTCAGGAAGTGATCGAACCACCGGAGATGGAACGCGCCATAGAAGTCAGCAATTGCCGCGTCAGCGCCGAACGACACGTCGCCGGCGTACGGACGGATGTTGCCGCTGTGCGTCCACGGCCCCACCAGGACACGCTGCGGCGCCGACTTCAGTTTTCGCAGCCCGGAATAGTTGCTGAAGGTTCCGGCAAGGAAGATGTCGTACCATCCACCGATGTGAATCATCGGGATATCCGACGTCTGCCCGTAGTGCTCTTCCCAGTTCACCATCGGGTCCTTCCAGAACGCGTCGTAGTCCGCGTGTTGGAAGAAATCGAGGTACCACCCCTCATACTCCGGCACGACCGACAGCGGGTTGAGGCCGCGGCGCATCGGCTGCGCGTTGTACCAGTCGTCAACCTTCTCCTGCGTCAGGAGTGCCTGCACCGCTGCCGACGGTGCATCTGCCAGCAACTGGCTCCACGCCCAGGTGAGTTGCCGACCCATCTCGTACGTGCCGCGATAGCGAACGCCGTGATCCCATGCATTCGACATGCCGCCCATGTTGATCACGAGCGTGCGGAGCGATGGCGGGTTCAGCTGGGCTGCTCCGGCCTGCGCATGCGCGGCGAACGACTGCCCCCACATTCCGATCTTGCCATTCGACCACGGTTGCTTCGCCAGCCACTCGATGGTGTCATACCCGTCCGGTGCGTCGGCGGGCTGCACCTTGAGGAACTTACCTTCGGACGCGTACCTGCCGCGGAAATCCTGCACGGCGACGACGTAGCCGTGCTTCGCGAACGCTTCGGCCTGCGCCGCCAGCGAGCCCTTGTCATACGGCGTGCGATTCAGCAGGACCGGAAAGCGCCCGTCCACCGGGACACCATTGCGCGCCGGGCGATACACATCCGTTGCCATGCGTGCACCGTCGCGCATTCCGATCATGAGATCGTGCTCGACTCGCAACGCCTCATACGGCGGCGTCCCCTGCGCGTCACAACGCGAGCCGGTACAGAGCGCAAGCAGGCACAGCGCGACGATTCTCGGCAGGACGGCACTCATGGCATGACTGCGGTGGAGGACAGGTGACCGACGAGGGGAATGACGGTCGTCAGCAGGCCGACGGCGAGCAGCACGAGCGACGTCAGCAGCGACCACTTGATCGTGAATCGCTGGTGCTCGTCGAGGCCGACGCCCACGAGGCCCACCAGCAGGTACGTGGACGGCACGAGAGGACTGAGCAGATGCACCGGCTGGCCGATCAGGGACGCACGCCCCATCTCGGCCGCGGTGATGCCGTACGCCTGTCCGGCCTTCGCAAGGATCGGGAGAATGCCGAAATAGAATGCGTCATTCGACATGAAGAACGTGAACGGAATGCTCAGCAGTCCAGTGACGACGGACAGATATGGTCCGAGTGCGCCGGGCACCATCTGCACGACGCTGGCGCCCATGGCGTCAACCATCTTCGTGCCGGCCAGAATGCCCGTGAAGATGCCGGCGGCGAAGATCAGCGCGGCAACCGCCATCACGTTGCCGGCGTGCGTCGCCAGCAGGTGCTTCTGCTCGGCGACACTCGGATAGTTGACCATGATCGCGATCGCGAACCCGATCATGAACAGAATCGGCAACGGCAGCAGGCCGAGGATCAGGCAAGCCATCAGTGCCACGGTCATCAGCGCATTGAGCGGCAGCAGCGTCGGGCGGCGCGTTTCCTGTGGCGACGTGTTGTCGTCGAGCGCCGTCTCGTCGGAGAACGGGACGACGCCAGTGGTGGCGATGCGCACCCGCTCGTGCAGGCCGAGTCGATACGCGGCATAGAGCACCCACGACGCGGCCACGAGCATCGACGGAATCATCGGGACGAACAGGTCGCTGGCGTCGAGCGAGAGTGCGGTTGCCGCGCGTGCCGTCGGGCCGCCCCATGGCAGGATGTTCATCACACCGCCGGCCAGCATGGTCACGCAGGCCAGCACGAGCGGGCGGATTCCGAGGCGCCGGTACAGTGGTAGCATCGCAGCCGTCGTGATCATGTACGTCGTCGATCCGTCGCCGTCCAGCGACACGAAGAGCGCGAGCGCCGCTGTCCCGACAACGACACGCACGGGATCGCCTCCGACGATGCGCACCAGCGCCGTCACCACAGGCTCGAACAGGCCGGCGTCGATCATGATCGCGAAGTAGAGTATCGCGAACATCAGCATGATGCCGGTGGGCGCAATCTTCGTCACACCGGACAGCATCATCGTGCCGAGTTCCGGCGCGAAACCACCGAGGATTCCGAACGCAATCGGAACCAGGATCAATGCAGTGAGCGGCGCGAGCCTTCGTGTCATGATCAGGGCCATGAACACGAGCACCATGCCGAAACCGAGCAGGGCGAGCCTCACGCCGGCGCCACCGCCTCGATCTCCTCCGCCGTGACCGGGCGAAACGCAACGTCGAAGGTCAGCCACGCCACCTTCGCGAAAGGCAGCAGCAGGATCGGTGCAATGGCGACGCCGAGCGGCATCAGCCAGGTCAACGTGTCCCAGGGCACATTCGGCCATGAACCGATCAGCACTGCCGCGAACACCAGGGCAAACAGTGCTTCGGCCACCGCGAGATTGGTCAGCATCGCGCCGGAGAAGTACGAGTCGCTGCTGCGTGTGAACCGGAAGCGACAATGGGCACAGCGCTCGTTCACGGTGGCCCACGGACGAAGGACGGCGCCAATACCGCAGTTCGGACAGCGAAGGCGCACGGCTCGGCTGATGAGCCGCGCGAGCTGGCTCCATGCCGGGAAGGCAAGCGCGGACTCCGTCGTTCGTGCGCCGCGCTCAGGCATCGCTGGCGGCGTGAAGACCGGACCGGGTGTCGGGTGGCGATCGGGGTCGCGGAGTTCTTCGGGGCGCACCATTCTCCAATGTAGAGGATGGCGCACGCCGGTCACTGCGATGCGCGCCACCCATCGATCCCGGCCCGGCGCGGGCCCCGTCCGTTCGTCCGGGTACTCGCATCTCCGCCCCGGAGCCTTCTCCCGTTACGTTTCCGGGAATCCGCCGCCGTGTCCCGGCGGCGATTCCGTTTCTCCCGATTCCGATCCGACGATGTCGTTTGAAATTGCCGTCAAGAAGGCCGAGGGCGTGGAACGCCTGCTCGGCGTGACCGTGTCCGTCGAGACCGTCAGGGCCGCAGAGGACAAGGCGCTCAGGCGCTATGCCTCCGCCGCCCGCATGCCCGGCTTTCGTCCTGGGAAGGCGCCGCACCATCTGATCAGGAAGGCGTATGCCGAACAGATCCGTTCGGAGGCGCTCGAAAGCATGGTCCAGGAGGCGTGGAAGCAGGCGATCGAACAGGAGAAGCTCGAACCCATCGCCCAGCCGCATGTCCACGGCCTGAAGTTCGAGGACGGCCAGCCGGTCACGTTCGAGATCCACCTGGAAGTCCGGCCGACCATCGTGATCGACAACACGACGGGGTTCACGGTCTCCCGACCGTCCGAAGTCGTGACAGACGAGATGATCGACCAGCAGTTGGAGACGCTTCGAGAGCAGCGCGCCGCTCTCGGCCCCGTCGAGGACAAACCGCAGCCCGGTGACCAGGTCAAGGTACAGATCGCTTCACAGGAAGAGGGCGGCGAGATGCCGGACCAGCGCGAGTATCCGCTCGAGCTCAGCAAGGGACAGGCGATCCCCGGCATCGAGGAGTTGATCATGGAGGCGGCGCCGGGGCAGACGGTCGAGCGCCCTGTGCGCTGGCCGGACGATTTCCCCGATGAGAGCCAGCGCGGCAAGTCCAAACTGACCCGCGTGACCCTCCTCGAAGTGAAGCGCAAGACGTTGCCGGCGCTCGACGACGCGTTTGCCGCCGAACTCGGCGATTTCGAGTCCGTGGGCGCGCTCCGCGAGGCCGTGCGCAAGGACATGGGTGAACATGTGAAGCGCGAAGCCGACTCAGCAGTCCGTGAACAGTTGCTGGATCAGGTCATCGCGGCCAACCCGTTCGAGATCCCGAACGCGTGGGTGCAGCAGGTGATGGGCGCCTACATGCAGATGTATCAGGTCCCGGAGGGGATGCAGGAACGGTTCGCCGGAGAGTTCCGCCCGATGGCAGAACGGCAGGTCCGTCGGGATGTGGTCATCGACACCATCGCCGAGAAGGAAGGCCTGGCGGCGAGTACGGGGGATGTGGATGACAAGGTGGCAGAGATGGCGGCGGAGCGAGGTGTCGATACTGGAACTCTGTATGTGCAACTCGAGAAGGGCGGCCGCCTGAAGGAAATGGAGCGGTCGGTGACGGACGAGAAGGTGTTCGGCTGGCTGATTGCACGGAACACCGTGAATCAGGTAGCGTAGAGCAGCAGGAGTTCTCATCGGGTCCACGCCCGGTGCCTTAACCTCAGCAGGAAGTCCGAATCATGGCCAGCATTTACGCTCCGTATGTGATTGAACGGTCCAGCCGCGGCGAGCGGTCGTACGATGTCTTCTCGCGGCTGCTGATGGACCGCATCATCTTCCTCGGCACGCCGATCAACGATGACGTGGCGAACATCGTGATTGCGCAGCTCCTCTTCCTGCAGGCCGACAACGCCGACCGGGACATCAGCCTGTACATCAACTCCCCGGGCGGCAGCATCTCGGCTGGACTGGCGATCTACGACACGATCAATTTAATGTCTGCGCCGGTGAACACGATCTGCATGGGTCTGGCGGCGAGCATGGGAGCATTCCTGCTCAGCGCTGGCCGCAAGGGCAAGCGCTCTGCGCTGCCCCACAGCCGGATCATGATCCACCAGCCGAGCCAGAATGGCGGTGGCGGCACGGCGTCGGACATCGAGATCCAGGCCCGCGAGATCCTGTACCTCAAGGGCAAGATGAACGAGCTCATGGCCAAGCACACCGGAAAGCCGGTCGAGGTCATCGAGCGTGATACGGACCGTGATCGCTTCATGAGCGCGCAGGAAGCGCTCGATTACGGCATCATTGACAACATCGTGACGAGCCGGAATGAACTGGCCGCGGACACGAAGCCGGCGGTCGTCTCGGCGGGTTGATCGCGTGCTGGGCCGGGCGCGCGATCGGTAAACGCCCGGCGTGCCGAGTCTTGAGCGGGGCTGTGCGACATTCGCGCAGCCCCGTGCCATCTGCGGAAGCCGGTTCCTGCATTGCGATCCCGGTACCGGGCTATAGCTTCGAAGTGAGGACGAGTCCCCACGCGGGGGACTCGCCGTGTTTTTTCTGCCGGGTCCCGAATGTCGCACGACAAGCACCTGCGCTGCTCGTTCTGCGGAAAGTCCAAGGACGCTGTCCGGAAGTTCATCTCCGGGCCGTCCGTGTACATCTGCAACGAGTGCATTGCGCTCT
>JANMNM010000195.1:0-2448 GCA_031373905.1 Gemmatimonadaceae bacterium
CAGGGTCGGAACTTCATCTGACAGACTGCGGATGACGACGAGCCCCACAGTATCGGGCGTGAAGGGGCGCCAAGAGCTTGTCTCGTCAGAGACACAAACCATGCTCCGACCGTCTGGAGTGACCACCACGCTGCGCTCTCCACCGAGCGATTTTGCCATCCAGGACTGTCCCGCCGGCACTTGCGTTGTCGGGATGTACCACACTTCGATCGTGTCGCCCGCACCGCGGAGCACAAGCGGGATTCGCTCGCGGCCCGGAAGGTCAACCGCTTTCGCCTGTCGACTTGCCGCGATCATGGCGATGATCTCCTGCGCGAGGCGTGTGGTGTCGATGGGGGTCGTGACGCGCTGCCCGCTCTGCAAATCGACAACACGCGCTCTACGCACCCGCATCCCTGGCGGACCGAGCTCGAATGCAACGCCCATCGGTGCGCCAGCTTCGCTCAGGCACGTCACGAGGTCGTTGGCCCGATCAAGCGTGCCATAGTCCCTATCCTCGTCGGCGTGACCGGCGGCCGAATTGCACTGAAAGACCGCAATGGCACGGCGTGCCTTGCGGTCCATCGCGAAGAACTCGGTGGACTGCGCCTGAAGCGAGCTCGCACTTAGGAGGGATGCCAACAGCAATGCTGCCAGCGGACACTGCCATCGCGGAGCACTCGCGGCTGTGCATTCACAGACCCGACGTCACGCGACGATGCGCCGCGCCCCACCGCGCCCGCTGAGCCTACCCAGACGCCCCGGCCGCCGCCGCGGCAGACGACCCACGAGAGGCGCGGCCGAGGGGCGGACGGCACGCCGCCGGGCGCCCGCCGGCCCTCGCGTGGTCGGCGATCGCGCCCGCCGTACGGTCACCGGATACTCGACCGACCGCAATTGAGTTTCCTATCGGCCACGACGCCGACGCAGCGCGGCGAGACCCGCCAGTCCAACGCCGAGCATGGCGTAGGTGGAGGGTTCCGGCACCACACTGCTGGTCGAGACATTGAAGCGGGCTTGGAAGCCGGTCGCTCCAGTGCTCGAGGCCCCTGACCAGTTCAGAGTGATCGTGTTGCCTGCGAGCGACGACGAAACGCCCGGCGCATACGTACTGGCACCAGGAGTCACGTTGGTGAACAGACCGTTGATCAGGGACGTAAAGGTGATTGACCACGGGGTACCGCCGGCCAATCCCGGCGACGGACCAGACTGTCGAAGAACGAAGCCGGTGTTGTCCCAGTCGACCGTCAGTTGGGAAAAGAAGTCACTGTAAGAAAACTCGGTTGCGCCGCCGATCGCCGTCGGCCCCGGATTCGCCCATGAATTGGCAAGGGAGCCACCAAAGAAGAGGCTGCCGCTCACCTGCTGTCCGTTCAATTGCGCGTGCGAAATGGTTGGTCCCACTAACGCCACGGCCGCGAGCGCCACCTTCATCCAACGAACCATGCTGTCCCCCAGTCCTGAAGTGTGAAACAAGGACATTTTCGTAGAAAAAGCTGCAAATCGCATACCGTTCATCTGGCTGTCGTCGCGGTCGCTTCCGTCGCATCGCGATCTGGACGACGCCTCCCTGCTGAGGAGGGCACAACCAGGCTCGCCGACAGGACCTGCCTCTTATTTGGCCTGTTGCGTTCACACGGCATTCGGCGTTGGCAAAGCTCTACACATCGGAGTTCCGCGGGGAACGAGCAATGATCGGACAGAGGTCAGACACCCCTGCGGTTGATGATCCGGTTGCCGGGAGAGTGTGAGGGCTGAGGAATTGTGAAAAATTCGATTCCCATGAAGGCGTCTTGTATCTACAGAAAGGTTGAAGTTGCGGTACATCTGATCAGGGCGCCAGCTCGATGAGGTCTGGGTGGGCAACACCGTGTGTTAGCCTGAGCGGCGTTCTGATCGGTTGTCGTGAGTTCGTCGGCGTGCCCACAGTGCGGGCAGGTGAGGCGCGACTGGAGTTCCATGACGGATGCGCCGAGGGGCGGGTACAGAACTACTCCGGAGGCAGTACGATACCTCCGTACCCAAGTACGGAGTCAAGAGCATGGCACCAGTGCCATCATCAGGAATGCTGATCGGCGCCTTCGCCGCCGCGGTCGGCGTCGGTATCGAGACGGTCCGGTATTACGAACGGCGCGGACTGTTGCAGACATCGGTCGCAGAGCGCGGGCGCGGTCGAAGATATGATGCGTCGGCTGTCTCCAGACTGACGTTCATCAAGGCCGCGCAGGATCTTGGCTTCAGCCTCGATGAGGTCAGCGCGCTGCTGCGGTTGAACGATGGACGCCATTGCCGCGAGACCCAGCTCTTGGCGGAGTCCAAGCTGTGCGCCGTGCGGGCGAAACGTGACGCGCTGCGAAGGATCGACGACGCGCTATCACTGCTGATCGAGCGGTGCGGAACAACACGCGCCACTGACCATTGTCCGTTGATCGCGGCCCTCGCTGCCGAATAGCGCGTCCCGGACTCCGA
>JANMNM010000234.1:0-1683 GCA_031373905.1 Gemmatimonadaceae bacterium
CCGGAGGCGGCCGTGCCGGGGGGGGCCGCCCCCCGCGGGGCCCCACCACCAGTTCCTGCTCCATTGAACCCACGGCCATGCGCGGCGTGGGCGAGCGCACGCTCGCACCGTGGCCAGCTCGCGCGTCTCAACGCGCACGTGCCATCAGCTCGCCCGTACGAATTTCGCGCCAGCCTCCTGTGCGCGCACCACGGCAAAGACCCCTGACGGCTGCAGCAGCACGCCCGGCACCAGCATCGATCTGGCACGCGCCCGGGCCTGCTCCTCGGAGATCTTCGCCGCGGACTGAAGCTCGGTCACGATGTCCTTGAAGGCCACGTCACACACCAGGACAATACCGCCGCGCTTCATGTACTGATCGAGCGCCACACCGTCGAACTCCGGTGGCACTTCCTGCCGCGTGGAACTCATCAGCACAGGATTCGTGTTGGTGTCTTCCTGTGTCAGTGGATGCTTTATGCCATGTTTGCGCCCGGGGTGATATGCGTCCCAGTACGGCTGCTGCATTGCGAGCACGACCGCTTCCGCGCGGATCACGATGACGGAAGACATGTTGGCCGGCTTTACACCGAGAAATTCCGCGTACTGCGTTTCCCAGAGTGTCGCGCGCCAGACACCGTATCCACTGTCGATGGCCGGAACGTCGAACACCGCGCGATGCGCGCCGCGGAGTTTCGTGGGCCACGTCAGGTCAAACGTGCCGGGCGATGCCGTGGGCGCGTGCAGCGCCGTGCGGCGCATTGCGTCGAGCGAGATCGGGAGTGAACCGCATGCGACGGCACCGGTGCCGAGCGTCTGCAGAAAATCGCGGCGAGTGGTGGACATGGAGGTCGTGGTTGGAGTCAGGTCGGGCTGCGGGACGTGCGGAACGAGCACTTCCTACGATACAATTCGGCGATCGGATGGGCGCCCGCTCAGGTCCAGCCGCGTCGGCATACCGCCGAGAGCGTTGGCGTCAAGGCGCGGCTCGCGATCGGATCCCCGCACGGCTCGGATCGCTGCTCAATCACATAACTCAACGGTACGGTCGCGACCGGCATTCCTTGCACCAACGGACGGCAGCGCCGCGCGTGGTCAGGTCTCCGACGCCCAGGCCCCGTCAGGTGCACGCGATACCACGCAGATGTCATCGGTGCGCAGTGGCACGCGCAGCCCCGGCAGTTGAAGCACGCCGGCACCCGCCGCGATGATCCGAGGTGCTGCTTCCGGGCCGGTCACCAGCAGGATCTGACCATCGAACGTGGCAGGACCGACCGTGATTGCGACAGAAGCCGGACGCGCCACGATGTCCATCCCGTGCGCGTGATGTACCACCCAGCTCCGCGCATCGTCGCGACGTGACACGCGGAGTGGCCCAGATTCGGCGAGGCTGCCGAGCGCCGTGCAGAAGGCTCCTCCGTGCGTGGTCTCGGCGGTGCCGACGATGGCGTGGGCTGGCAGTTCGAGCGCATAGGCCGGTGAGACCGTGCGTAACTCGACTCGCGACGTCAGCGCCGGGTCGAGTGCAACACTGAGATGCACGTCATCGCGTGACACGGTGAGACCGCTGGCGTCCTGCGTCGCAACAGCCCCGTGCGCCATCTGCAGCGTCAGGGCGACCGTGTGTGATGCGGCGGCCTCGATATCGTCGAACACGATCCAGTATTGGCCGCAGACGCGGAGAATGGTGCGCCTGTGCCGCAC
>JANMNM010000248.1:0-22865 GCA_031373905.1 Gemmatimonadaceae bacterium
CGACACTCGCTCCGTCTGCCGCAACCTCCGGAGGGCCGCTCGCACTCTCTCGGGGCGATCCGCCGACGCGCCATCGATGAAGACGCCCTCGGCAAGCCGTGCAATCCCCTGCAACGTGGCAGGGTTGGCGCGCGTGACGACGATCTCGCCATCGGCGTCCCTCTTCACGCTTCCGGGACCAGTCGGGATGGTCGCACCATCCGTCGTGCCGTATCCGACGGTGACCATCGCAATACGGGCATCCCTCGCCCCCTGCGCAGCCGCCGCAATCTGGGCCTCGTCATCCCACGTCTCACCGTCACTCATCACGATCACTGCGTGATCGTCGCCGTCGCCGCTCGCACCAAGCAATTGCGTTGCCTGCGAGATGCCTTGCGCCAGTGCGGTGCCTCCCTGACTCACCATGCCAGGATCGAGCCCGTCCAGAAACAGCCCCAGTGCGTCATGATCCGGGGTCAGTGGTGTGAGGATGTAGCTGCGCCCCGCCACCACGAGCAATGCAACGCGCGATCCCGGCATCGTCGCCAGCAGTCGATGCACATCGACCTTCATTCGCTCGATCCGTGAGGGCGCCTCATCCGCAGCAAGCATGGACGCTGACACGTCGAGGACGAGCGCGACGTCCACACCGGTGTCACGCCTGCGCTCCTCACGCTCACCCCAGCGTGGCCCGGCAATGGAGATGCCGAGGCACAACGCAGCGGTACCGAGCACCACGGCGCGCACGCGAGGCGGAAGCCCGCGGGAACGGGCTGGAAGCAGTCGCTCCAGCACCGCGAGGTCTCCGAGCTGCGTCAGACGTGTGCGACGTCTCGAATCGCTGCGCCACGCAATCCACGTCATGGCGAACGCAATCAGCAGCGCCAGCACGAGCATCCACGGGCGCGCGAACACGATGGCAACCTGCGACAGGAACGCACTCATGGCAGCGGTGCCCGCCTGAGCAGAATCCACGCTTCGAGCATCAACGCGGCGAGTGCCAGGACGGATGGCACGACGTACCACTCGGAGCGCGGTAATGACCGACGTGTGATGGTCGGCGTGCGTTCAAGTCGATCGATCTCGCGCGTGACGCGTTCGAGTCCCGCAGCGTCCCGCGCGCGGAAGTAGCGCCCGCCGGTCGCTACGGCGACCTCCGTCAGCAGTGCATCGTCAATTTCGACGCGCTGCGTCTCATAGCGCAGCCCGAAGAGTCCGCGCCCGACGGGCACCGGGGCCATGCCTTCCGTCCCGACACCGATCGCGTACAGTCGGATGCCGAACGCGGCCGCAGCTCGGGCCGCGGTGCGCGGGTCCACCTGGCCACGATTGTTCACACCATCCGTCAGCAGCACGAGCACGCGTGAACTACCGGTGGACGCCCGAAGCCGGTTGGATGCCGTCGCGATCGCGGTACCGATCGCGGTCCCATCTTCGAGTTGCCCCGGCTGCAGCTGATCGATCGCATTCAGCACGACCTGGTGATCGCCAGTCAGCGGCACCTGGGTCAGTGCCTCACCGGCAAACGAGACGATTCCGATCCGATCAGAATCGCGGAGCCGCACGAACTCCTTCACCTGGGCTCGCGCAACCTCCAGCCTGTTCTGCGGCTGAAAGTCCTCTGCCAGCATCGAGCTCGAGATGTCAAATGCCAGCATGATGTCGATCCCCTCGCGCGTCTCACGCCGCGCGACGCCGCGTGCGAACGGATGGGCAAGCGCCACGACACACGAGCCCAGAGCAACGAGCCGCAGCCGTCGTAACCATCGGGACACACGACTTCGTCGCGGGACCGCGGCGAGTATCGTGTCGAGTGCAGCGAATGGCATCGCATCGTTCGCCACCTTGCGCCGCCAGAGCCAGACCATCGGCAAGACGAGCAGCGCCAGCAGCGCCCAGGGGACACCGAGAGCGATCCCCAGTGAGCTCCACCGTTGCAGCATGTCCTCGGTCACGCGGCCCGCCTCGACGTGTCCGCGCGCAATCGCGCGACATCGCGCACGAAGTCCCGTGCGAGGCCAGTGACTTCTTCCACCGTGGGGCCCGTGGCCAATCCGCCACCAAAGCGGACCGCGTCTACGCGCGCGAGGATCCGCGCCAACTGAGACTCGGGAACGCCGGGAGCGACTGCTGCGGCATGCAGCACTTCCGCACTCGTCAGCGCAAGCGCGAGCGTGGGATCAGTCTCGGAGAGAAACTGCCTGACGATCTCTCCGCTCAACGCGATTTGTCGAGCGCCCTCACCCGCTGACGTGAGCTGGCGGGCATCCAGCCGCGAGAACGCCGCCTCCGCGACCTCCAGCGGTGTGCGCCGGGCCACGACGCGCCGTCGATGTCGCGCGCGCCACATCCTCAGCAGCATGACCGCGAGAAGCGCCAGGGCAATCAAACCGATCACCCAGGGCACCCACCGCTGCCACCATGGACGCAAAGATGCGAAGAGTTCACGCGCCGACTTCGGGACACGATCAGCGGAATCCGCCGGCAACACGGATCGAACGACTACTCGCGCATCGACGGCGACGTCCAGATCGCTCTCGCCCCGGCGCATGATCACCGGCCCGATGGGAATCGTCAGCACGCCGGGCTGCCAGGCAATCAGCCGATATCGAACGAACACCGTATCGCCACGTCGCGTGACCACGGGCGGATCGAGCGGCTCGACGACGCCTCCCGTATCAGGCACCGCTGGCGATTGGGCGCGCCGACCAACCGGCGGCACCACACGCAGGTGCAACGCAAATGGTTCTCCGACCGTGACGGTATCAGGCCGGACCCGAAATGTGACGACACCCGTGCTGTCTCCAGACAGCGATGGTGTCACCCCTGTCGCCGCACCCTGTGCATCGACCGGCTCCGCCAGCGCGATCGCACCGGCAACGAACGCCAGGGCAGCCAGTCTCCGGAACTCACGCATGACGTCGCATTGGCTTTGCGCGCCGGAAGAACGCGAGCAACGGCTCGACTATGCCCGCATTCGTCTGCAGCGCGATGGCCGTCACCCCACTGCGCGCGAAGAGCAGCTCGCGCTCGCTCGCTGAGACGGCCGCTGCCACGGCATACCGCGACCGGAAGGCCGCGTCACTCGTGTTGAGCTCCACGCGCCCACCCGTCTCGGGATCGACGAGCGTGAGCACACCGGCCGCAGGCAGCACCCGCTCCACCGGATCATCCACCGTGATCACGACGACTTCGTGACGCGCCGCCAATAGCCTGAGCGCACGTTCCGCACCCGGATCGCGGAAGTCCGAGATCAAGAAGACCAGCGAGCGATGCGTGAGATGACGCTGTGCCTGCTCGCACGCGAGCGCGATGTCGGTCCGTTGTCCAACCGGCCGGAGCATGAGCAGGTCACGCAGCAGTCGCAGCCCATGGCGCCGGCCCTTGGCTGGCCGAACCGCGTACTCCACGCGATCGGTGAATGCGATGAGTCCCACTCGGTCGTTGTTGCGCAGCGCCGAGAGACCGAGGACTGCAGCCGCCTCGAGCGCGACGTCGTCCTTGAGTCGGGAGCGGGTGCCGAAATGTGCCGACGCCGAGCAATCCACCACGAGCAAGACGGTCAGCTCTCGCTCTTCGACATACCGCTTGACGTACGGCTTCTGCAGACGTGCCGTCACGTTCCAGTCAATGCTGCGAACCTCGTCTCCGGGCTGGTATTCTCGCACTTCCGAAAACTCCATTCCCTGCCCGTTGTAGACGGAGCGGTACTCTCCCGCGAAGCGCGAGTTGACGAGCCGTCGCATGCGGAGCTCCAACCGCCGCACCTGCTCGAGAATCTCGAGCGGCGCCGGTGCGCCGGTGGACGCGCTGGCGGAAGGCACCGGCGGTCGCACCGCGGGTGCGGAGCTGCGCCAGCGAAGCATCACGGTGCGGGGACCGCCGCGAGAATCCGGCGCACGATTTCATCGCTGGTGATGTTCTGCGCTTCCGCTTCAAAGGTCGTCATGACCCGGTGACGCAGGACGTCGGGCGCAATCGCCTTGACATCATCGGGCAGGACGTAGCTGCGCCCGCGGAGATACGCGTGTGCCCGCGACGCCTGTGCGAGCGCGATCGATGCACGCGGCGACGCCCCATACTCGATGAGCGGCACGAGTTCGGCCAACGAGACTTCCGCGGGACGCCGCGTGGCGTGCACCAGCTCGACGATGTAGTCCATGATGCGCTCATCGACATGGAGCGCGGCGATTTCGCGCCTCGCCATGAGAATCGTCTGCGGAGAGGCGGCGGTTTCGACCGGGATCTCAACGCCCGATGCCATGCGACGCATGATCTCCTTCTCCTCGGTGCGCGAGGGATAGTCGATCCTGAGCTTGAGCATGAAGCGGTCAACCTGCGCCTCAGGCAGCGGATACGTCCCTTCCTGCTCGATCGGATTCTGCGTCGCGAGCACCAGGAACGGCTCGGCAAGCGGAAACGTGGTGCCGCCGATCGTGACCTGGCGCTCCTGCATCGCCTCGAGCAGCGCGGACTGCACCTTCGCCGGCGCACGGTTGATTTCATCTGCCAGCACGATGTTGGCGAAGATTGGTCCGGGCTTGGTCCGGAACTCGCCGGTCGCCTGATCAAAGATCTGCGTCCCCACCACGTCGGCCGGCAGCAGATCCGGCGTGAACTGAATTCGGCGAAACGTCGTGTGAATCGTCTCGGCGAGCGTCCTGACCGTGAGTGTCTTGGCAAGGCCCGGGACGCCCTCGAGCAGCACGTGTCCGCCAGTGAGCAGGCCAATGAGGAGTCGCTCGATCATCGCGTCCTGCCCGACGACACGCCGCGCAACTTGCGTAAGGATTGCCTGCACGGCTTCCGACCCCGTTGGGGCTGATGCAGATAGCGGCGCGGCCGTCATGCGGGCGTTCTCCAGGTCAGTGTAAGGCACGTGTCACAATGCGTCGGCGGCACCACTACTCCTTTGGGCCACCCGGAACGGCCAGACCACGCATCTCGGTGGCGGTCAACGCGCGCCACTGGCCTCGCGGCAGATCGCCAAGGCTGACCGGCCCGAACTTGACGCGCGTGAGGGTTTCCACCGTCAGGCCTACCACTTCGCAGAGTCGTCGCACCTCACGGTTGCGACCCTCGTGCAGCGTGAGGGTCAGGAGCCACCTGCTGCGTCCCAGCTTGTCAACGTGCGCCGCGTCCACATACACCGCGCCATCATCGAGTTCCACTCCGGCCTGGAGCTGGTCCAGCGCTGCCATCGCCGCCCCCTGCACCACGGCCTCATAGCTGCGCGAGACTTCACGGCTCGGATGCGTGAGGAGATGTGCTGCGCGCCCGTCACTCGTCATGACGAGCACGCCCTCAGTCATGTAGTCCAGGCGTCCGACATAAGTCAGGCCAGGGACATTGGGAACCAGATCGAAGACGGTATCACGACCCTCGGGATCAGTGCGCGTCGTCACAACACCCGCCGGCTTGTTCAGGACGAGCCACGTGACCGTTTCAGCCATCTTCACGCGCTCGCCGTCAACGAGAACCACGTCGCGCAGTGGGTCGACGCTCGAACCGAGTGTCGCAATCACTCCGTTGACGGAGACCTTACCACTCGAAATCAGCGTCTCAGCCTGCCGACGTGATGTGACGCCGGCCCGCGCAAGGAAACGCTGCAAGCGCATCGTCTCACGGGCATCCTTCGGCGTCTTCACCACGGTGGGCGCCAGCGCCACCTCGCCGCGCGGCGCTGCCGGACGCGCGCCGCTCCCCTGCTTCTTGCGCGGACTGCGCTTGCGTGGGTCGCGCGCGTCAGGTCCAAGCGGCGTGCGCGAGCCCTTCGCCGGTGGTCGCGACGGCGGCTTCACCCCACGCGCCTTGGCCGGTGCAGCGCGGCGCGGCGGACGGCCGGTCACAGCGGCTGCGGCGCAGGCCGCAACGCGATCGCCAGCTCATCGGCACGCGGAAGTTCTTCGAGATGTCGCAATGCGAACTGCTCCAGAAACAGTGACGTCGTCCCGTACAGCAATGGCCGTCCCAGACCTTCGGCCCGACCCACGACGTCGATGAGCGCACGTTCCTGCAAGGACTTGAGGATCGAGCCCACCGCGACACCTCGGATCTCCTCAACTTCAGTACGGCCGATTGGCTGGCGGTACGCAATGATCGCGAGGGTCTCGAGTGCCGCCGCCGAGAGACGCTGCGGCCGCGCCGCAAGTTGCGCCCGCTCGATGGCCTCCGTGTATTCGGCGCGGGTGAGGATCTGCCACCCACCACCGATCTCCGCGAGTTCCACGCCGTGACCATCCACATCGTAGTGCTCGCGAAGTGCATCGAGCGCGGCCGCGATCTCCGCCGGGCTGGCCTCCGGCGCAAGCGCCTTCAATTCATCGACCGGAATCGGGCGCGGGCTCGCGAAGAGCGCCGCCTCAAGCAGCTTCACCAGGGGTATCATGCAGGATCTCGACAGACGCAAAGGGGCGCGGTTGCGCGAGCCGCAGCTCGCCCAGCTTGGCCAGTTCCAGTAACGCGAGCAGCATCGACAGGATCTGCCAAGGCTCCGCATCACGTGCCACAAGATCGCCCCAACGCGCGGCGCGCCGCTCGGCGATCAGGCTCCGTACCGCGGCGATGGCACCCGCCACATCCAGCGTGCGCGCCACAACGGTATGAACCGTGGGCTCACGGGTCACGCGCAGGATACGGTCAACCGCGGTCAGCAACTCGCTGAGCGACAGGGCCAGAGGTGCGGCAATCACCTCGCTCGACTCCGGCAGATAGGCCCGTGCGAACCGGCTGCGCCGATCGTCACCACGTCGCTCGAGAATGTCCACCACCTCACGCATCTGCTGGTACTCCAGCAGTCGCCGCACCAATTCCGCACGCGGATCCTCCCACGTCTCGGCTTCACCGTGCCGCGGCAGCAGCAACTGCGCCTTGATGCGCAGCAGTCGCGCGGCGAGTTCGAGGTACTCCGCCGCATCATTCAGCTGCAGCATGCGGATCCGCGACAGGAACTGCTTCGCGATGCGCGCGATCGGAATGTCGTAGATGTCGACCTTCTCGTCCCGGATCAGTGACAGCAGCAGGTCCAGCGGACCGGAGTATGCCGGCAGGTCCACCACGAACCCCGCCGGCAGCTCAGGCGACCCGTCATCGGCGACGGCGCCGTCGGCCGCCTGAGCGATCACCGCGTCGCTCATGCCCGCTCCGCGCGGCTCGAGCACCGTTCGGCGCACCGGGGTCGCGCACGGGGACCAATCGCGACGGCGGAGGAGATGAGTCGGCGCACGTGTGGGGGGGATACGGTTCGGGGAGCATCCGCGAGCGATCTCAGCTGGATACGGCCGACAATCGCGGATAACAGGGGAAGCTAAGAGCCCCCGGGGCACCGGCCAACCCAGTACCCAATATTGACAGCCTGAGCAGACGCCCTATCTTTCGCGGTTCGCCTCAGATCGGCGAATCGTATTCATTTTCTGAATTGGAGTCTTCAGTGCCGAATATCGCCTCCGCAAAGAAGAATATGCGGAAGTCGCGTGCCGCACAGGCACGCAATCGCGCGCAGCGCTCAGCGCTGCGCACCGCCCTCAAGAAGGCCAAGGTCGAGGGTGCGTCGGCTGAAGTGCGTGGAGTGGCCACCACAATGCTTGATCGCGCTGCCCGGAAGGGCCTGATCCACAAGAACGCCGCCGCCAGACAGAAGAGCAGAATGGCCAAGCGAGCCAACGCCGCGGTGACTGCCTGATCGTCGCCATGGAATGTACAAACGCAGAAGGGCGAACCTCACGGTTCGCCCTTCTGCGTTTTTGCCGCCGCAATGATTACAGCACGGCCAGTTCGCCGCCGCAGCGTTCGCAGTACCACTCGGTTGGGTAGTTCATCGTGCCGCACTCGGAACACCGGAGGGTCTTGGCCACATCGGCAGTCGTCGGCGCGCCGCCCGTCGGAGTGGCCGCCACTGTCGCCCCGGGTGCGTTCGAGACGATCCTCAGCGTCGGCGTGCTGACGCCTGCGCGCTGACTGGCGGCAGCGCCGTTCGTGTCGCGCTGCGGCGTTGGCGATGGCCCGCGAAGGAAGCCGAGATCGTCCGCGCCGGCAGTTCGCAGCGGCGCTGCGGGCTGCGGCGAAACGGTGCTCGCTGCCGGCATCGCGACAGGTGTCGCTGCCGACGGAACGACTGGGGGAACAACCGCTGCAACGACGGAGGTCTCGACAATCGAAACCGTCTCGACACCTCGCTCAGCGGCAGCGGCAACTGGCGGCGCGATCATGTCCTGAGCACCGGTGTCACCGAGCGTCCTGACCCGCGTCCCGGCGTCGGCGATCGCAGCGAGGCTGTTCCTCACGTTGGCGAGTTCGCCCGCGATGGCTTGCCGTTCCTGCGCCAGGCGTCCGAGCAACGACTCATGCCCAATCCGGACCTTGTTCCACTGATCGCTGTCAAACTCGCCGACCATGTGACGCAATTCGCCCTCCGCGTGCTCATCACGACATGCCTGCTCCTGCGCGGCGAGCGAGGCATCACGCGACTGGAGTCCCGCAAGCGCTGACTCAAGCCCCGGTGAGTGCGCTGCGAACCCCTGCAGCACGGTGCGCAACCGTGAGATGTAGTCCGTGCGCACCTTGTCGACCACGTGCGGCGACGCGTCCGACTTCTTTGCCAGCGCACTGACCCAGCCTTCGTACTTGGTGCGCTCCGTAGTCAGCGCGCCGACTGCCTCCAGCGCATTTGCAACATCAGTCATTCGCAAGTCTCCTTGAGAGCGGCAGTCCGGGCCGCATCCTTGCGGGCCCCGCGCCGGGCCTCGCGCAGCGCGTCCTGCGCCGAATCACTTAACGTAACTACGTCTCCGAGCTGTCGCGCCAGATGGATCGTTCGCGCGCCATGCTCGAGACTCTCCATGGCGAAGCGCGCTGCCCGGAGCGTCTGGCCCACGGACACCGCGCCATGGTGCGAAAGGAGCACGACATCATGTCCCCGGAAATACGGTCCGACGATGTTGCCAAGCTCTTCCGTTCCAGGCCTTGCGTAGGGTGCCAGGGCAATCGGTCCTGTGCCGAGCATGAGCTCTGCCAGGACTCCGTCGGGAAGGCTTTCACCAACAAGCGTGAATGCCGTCGCCGTCACCGGGTGAGCGTGCACAACGGCACCGATCTCATGGCGCTCCCGGTACGCAGCGAGGTGCAACCCCAGTTCGCTGCTCGCCGTGAACTGTCCCGCCAGATGGACGCCGGCCATGTCCACCTCGACGAGGTCGTCAGGGTCCAGCGAACCCTTGGCGAATCCCGCGGGCGTCACGAGGAGCCGATCCGACGCGATCCGGACGGAGACATTGCCATCCTGCCCCGCGATGAGCCCACGCGACGCGAGCGCGTGGCACACGGCAATCACTTCCTCGCGAAGCGCGAACGGCGCCTGCAGCCGGGCATGACGTCCGCGGGATGCCAACATCGCGGTCAGGAGAGCCCGTCTCGCATATGGACCTGACGACCGCCGACAATGCAGCGGTCCACACGCCCGGAGAGCGTGGCGCCGAGCCATGGGGAATTGCGTCCCTTGCTCCGGAAATCAGTTCCCTGCACCGTCCAGGTGGCCGACGCATCGAAGACGGTCGCATCCGCGATTGAACCGCGGCGCAACGTTCCACCTGGCAAGCCGAAGACGCGCGCCGGCGCACACGAGAGTTTCTCGACCAGTTGTGGCAGCGAGATCGTGCCGGGTGTCACCAGCCACGTCAACAGGACGGAGAGCGCGGTCTCGAGTCCGACGATGCCGTTCGGCGCGTCGGCGAACTCCCGGTTCTTCTCGTCGTTGTGATGTGGTGCGTGATCCGTGGCGACGCAGTCGATCGTGCCGTCCTTGAGTGCGGCGATCAGCGCGTCGACATCGCGCTGCGTCCGCAGCGGCGGATTCATCTTCGCGTTGGTGTCGTATTGCCCCACGCGATCCTCCGTCAGCGTGAGGTGATGCGGACAGACCTCGGCGGTCACAGGAATGCCCCGCTCCTTCCCCCAGCGGATCAGTTCCACGCTACCCCAGGTGCTCATGTGGCAGAGGTGCACGCGGCCACCCGTGCGACGCGCGAGAAGGATGTCACGGATGACCATGATCTCCTCGCTTTCCGAGGGAATCCCCTTCAGTCCGAGTCGCGCGCTGATGACGCCCTCGTTCATCACCCCACCGTGAGCCAGCGTGGGCTCTTCGCAATGGTCCGCCACCGGGATGCCAAAGGTGCGCGCGTACTCGAGCGCCGTGCGCATCAGCTGGGCGCTGACAACTGGTCGCCCGTCGTCACTGACGGCAACGGCGCCAGCACCGACCATCTCACCCATCTCCGAGAGTTGCTCACCCTGCATGCCGACCGAGATCGAACCGATGGGATACACTCGAGACGCATTCGCCTTCGCCGCCTGCGCGCGTATGAATCCGACAGCCGCCTGATTGTCCGTCACCGGATCGGTGTTCGGCATGGCGCAGACTGCGGTGAACCCCCCGGCCGCCGCGGCGCGCGCTCCGGTGGCAATCGTCTCGACATCTTCACGGCCGGGTTCGCGGAGATGGCAGTGCACGTCAATGAAGCCGGGTGTGACATGACGTCCGCGGCAATCAACGCGTATGGCGTCCTCCGGACCGGCAATGACGCCGCCCACGGCCGCCACGCAGCCATCGATCAGCAACAGGTCACCGATCGCGTCGAGTCCGATCGAGGGGTCGAGCAGATGGCCGCCGCTCAGCAGCAGGGGTTGCGTGGTCATGCGAAAATCATTCTCCCGCGGCCGCTCCGGCCGCCGCCAGATCGGGGCGTCCGCCCCGCAACAGGTAGAGCACGGCCATGCGGACGGCAACGCCGTTCGTGACCTGATCGAGGATCAGGCTGTGTGGTCCGTCGGCCACGTCCGAATCGATCTCGACTCCGCGATTCATCGGGCCCGGGTGCAGAATCAGCAAGTCGCGTGGCGCCCGATCAAGGCGCTCGCGCGTCACACCGAACACCCGATTGTACTCGCGCAATGACGGGATGTATCCCGATGTCATGCGCTCCAGCTGCAGTCGCAGGATATTCAACGCATCCGCCCATTCGATGGCCGCTTCGATCCGATCGAAGACCGTCACCCCAAGCGCCTCCTCGGCGCCGTTCGGCAGCAGCGAGCGCGGACCGCAGACCGCCACCTCGGCGCCCAGCTTGCGCAGTCCGTGGATGTTCGATCGGGCGACGCGGCTGTGGAGCACATCACCACACAGGCAGACGCGCTTGCCTCGCAGCGTTCCCCACTTGTCGCGGAGCGTCAGCAGATCGAGCAAGCCCTGCGTCGGATGCTCGTGCGTTCCATCGCCCGCATTGATGACGTTCGACTCGATCCGTTCGGCGAGGAAACGCGCGGCGCCGCTCGCCTGATGACGGATCACGACCATGTCGATCTTCATCGCCTCGAGATTCCGCGCCGTATCCACCAGCGTCTCACCCTTGGAGACGGAGGAGTTGCCGATCGCCACGTTCACTGCATCGGCCGACATGCGCTTCTCGGCAAACTCGAAACTGATGCGCGTGCGGGTCGAGGCCTCGAAGAACAGGTTGACGATCGTTTCCCCGCGCAGGGTTGGCACCTTCTTGATCGCGCGCAGACTGATCGCCTTCAGCGGTTCCGCGGTATCAAGAATGGCAGTGATCTGTTCGGCGCTCAGCGACTCGAGGTCGAGCAGATCCTTGCCCAGTCCCGTCATGCGCTGCGCGACCGGGACGGGCTGACGACGACCGTGTCATCGCCATCGAGTTCTGCGACACGGACATCGACCTGGTCACCGTTGGCCACCACGACGGACTTCCCGATCACGTCGGCGCGGATGGGCAGCTCCTGCCCCCCGCGATCGATCAGCACGGCAAGAAGGATCCGTGCGGGCCGCCCGAAGTCCGCCAGCTCGTCGAGCGCGGCGCGCACGGTGCGGCCTGTGAAGAGCACGTCATCAACGATCACAACCTGCTGGCCATCGATATCGACCGGCAGCTCGGTCGCGCCCACGAGTGGGCGCGGGCCGACGGTCTGCAGATCGTCGCGGTACAGCGTGATGTCGAGTGCTCCACGTGGCACGGGCTTCCCTTCCCGCTGCTCGATCAGTCGCGCGAGTCGCTCCGCGAGTTGCACGCCGCGGCGCTGAATGCCGACGAGGACCAGCGATTCGGTGCCGGCGGTTCGCTCGACGATTTCGTCGGCCATGCGCCGCAGTGTGCGCTCGCAGGCCGCAGCATCGAGAATCGTATGGGTCGCTGTCATCGGCGGACAATATGCCGGGAAACGGCCTGGAACAGAAGTCAGCCAGCGCGCTCCGCGGCGCGCGACGTGCGGGCCCGTAGCATCGTTTCCGGGTCATCAGACAAGATCCCTGTGACCCCGGCGTCCCACAGCCGACGCGCGTCCGTGGAGCGATTGACGGTCCAGACATGCACCGGAACGCCAATCGTCCTGCCCCAGACAGCCAGACGGGCAACCGGAAGAGTAATGCCCGACGATCGCTCCGGAATGCACATCGCGGCGTACGCGACGCGCCGAGGCATGGAGCGCACGGCCGTGCGGAGGAGCAAACTGCTCATGTCACGCCGGGATGCCCCGGAAGCGACGCCGGATCCGCGTACGAGACGCATGGCATCATTCAGAAAGCTCCCCACGACAGCACGGTCCCTGGCATCGTGCGCGAGAAGCGCATCGAGAACAAGCGGCACAGCCTCGAATGTCTTGCACTCGATGATCACAGGCACACCGCGCGTCAATTCGAGGACTTCGTCGAGCAGCGGAATCGGCGTCCGCCGCGCATCGCGGTATGGGCCGGCAAAGGTCGCTGCGGCATCGAGGCGGCGCAGCGCCCCGATGCTGGATCGCTCAATCTGGATATCGGTACCGCACGTTCTGCCCGTGAACTGGTCATGATGCACCACCGCCACGCCATCGCCACTGACGCGCACGTCGAACTCAACGGCGTCCACTCCCAGCCCCAGCGCGAACTCGAACGACGCCAGGGTGTTCTCGGGACGCACCGCTGCGGCGCCACGATGGCCGATGACGAGCGGTGGCCCAGGTTCTGTCAACAGCGACATCGACACCATGAATGGGGTGATGCACAGCGGGGCGACCCGCATCCAGCGAGCCGCCCCGTGCGAAAATTCATTCGATCGGTCAGAACGTATACGACAGCTTCGTCAGTGCCAATCGGCCCAGCGCTGGCACACCAACGAAGGTTGCAACCTTGTTGTCGAAGATATTCTGGACGTTCAGGCTCCAGACCACGCCCTTGCCGACCGAGGCGAAGCGCTTCGAGATCTGCACATCGAACTGGTTGCTGACGGCCACCGGCGGATACGTGAAATTGCCGGCGTTGCTCGGGTTGAGGACGTTGCTCTCGTACACGCCGGAGTTCACCGGGAACGCGTCAGTGTAGCGCCAGCGTCCTTCCAGGCCGAATCCTGATTCCTGGCCCTGGTAACGCGCTGTCACCGTGGTCTTCGCACCTGGAGCGTTGAGCGCCAGTGGCGATGTCCCGACCTGGATTTCGTCAAATACCACACGATTCACGACACTGCCGGTCCAGTCGAGCGCAAAGTCCTGCGTGAACTGGTATGACATGCCAAGGTCAGCACCCCAGACCTCGACGGTCTTGTCCACGCGCCGATAGGTCGCGCGCAGGCTGTAGTCCCGGTTGACCTGATCGGTGAAGCCGACGGTTCCGAGCGGGAGGCCAGCGAGCAGCGGCGTCAGGTTCGTTGCCGCACCACCCGCCAAGGCAGGCACCGAGGCACCAAGCTGCGCCGACAAGGCCGTGCCCTGCGCTGGCGTCAGCCGCCCGGCGGTCACTTCTGCCGTGATGTACGCCGGGATTGCTGCGCCGAGCGCAGCGCCAGCCTGTCCACCAACGTACGCACCAGTCTGGGCGGGATCAGCGAAGATCCATGGCGTCACCAGCGACGCGGTGATCGCGCCGCCGCCGCGCTGCTGCGCCCATGCGCTGAAGTCGAAGGAGAGCTTGCCGCCCATGCCCAGGCCCTTGTAGCCGACTTCGAAGGTGTTGTCGAACGACGCGTTGAGTGCAGGCAGATCGGTGACGGTATTCGCCGTGATCGTGGCGCTGCCGAGGCGCCCGACCGTGCCGATCTGTGCGTTCGTCGGAACGTTCGTGGCGAGGCGGGTGACAACGGCCGATCCGAGCGTCTGCGCGAGGCCGGAAATCTGGGCCGCACTCAGTCCGAGCGCGGACAGGCCAGCCAGCGATGCCCCGTACCCCTGGGCGAGCGCGCCAGCGAATACCGGCTGGCGGAACGTGACGAGGGCCGGGATGGTCGACGCGGCGCTTGCCGCGACCACCGTTCCGCCGTTGTTCACGAACGGCGAGCGCATGCAGAAGTCGCCGAAGCCGCTTGTTCCCGTACAGGTCCGGTTGAACTGCATCCCGACCTTCGGACGGTTGCCCGTCGCGATGACGTCGTACGTCGGGAGATTGAACGGGGTCAGTCCCGCATTGCGCCGGAATCCTGCAGCGTCAACCACCGACGGCAGGTCCAGGAAGAACGAGAAGTTCGCCGGCGTGTTGAACGAGCGGTTGAAGGTGAACCGCAACGACTGATTCTCGGCAGCCTTGAACGTCAGTGCAGCGCGCGGAGAGACGAACTGACCCTTGATGACATTGTTCTGGTCAACCCGCAGTGCGGCAAGGAAATCCCAGCGGTCGTTGAGCTTCGTCTTTCCCTGCACGTAGCCGCCGTATTCCGTCACATTGTCGACATCTTCGTTGTTGCCGTTGATCGTATTTCCGGTCTGCGGATTCGTCTTGATGAAATCCACGCCATAGATGAAGTCCGCCCGGCCCTTGCCGAGGGCAAAGCCGTGCTGGATCTGCCCGGTGAATACGCGCGACTTGTCGACGATCGGCTGCCCGTTGCGCAGCAGGAACGTTCCACGCGAATCACCCTTGTCCGCATTGCCGGAGTTGCTGATGTTCGCGAAGCCCTGCATGAACAGACGGCCGAACCGGATCCGCTGCTGGTAGTTCTGATAGGTCCAGTTGCGGATCTGCGACGCCCCGTTCGCGCCGGTCAGTTCGATCGCACTTGGCACCTTGGTCATGCTGACCGTCGTGATGAACTCCGAGTTGTCCGTCGGGCGAATGTCCATACGTGCTTCGCCGTTCAGGCGCTCAAAGCCGAAATCGCGCGTGTTCGTCACCAGCGTGCGCGCACCACCGGGCGTCAGCGGGCGCGAGATCTGCGCGGGCTCGCCGGGGTCGTTGTACTTGAAATCTTCACCAGTCATGTACTCGCCGCTGAGCTTGTAGCCAAAGCGCGAACCGACGGTGCCGGCGTGACGCACTGCGCCGCGGAAAATGCTCTGTTGGCCGCCCTGCACCGAGAGCGTCGTGCCCTGCGACGAGAACGGAGACTTGGTGATCACGTGCAGGACGCCAGCGCCAGAGTTCGGGCCGTAGAGCGCCGACGCGGGTCCAAGCAGCAACTCGACGCGCTCGATGTCTTCCGACTGCCCGAGCGAGAGATATGGCACATTGACGCGCAACGACGGCACGCCGGCGAAGCGATAGTCCTGCAGCATCAGCAGCGAGCCACTGAACGCGTTGTTGAAGCCGCGGGCCACGATCATCGACTGCGCAATGCCGCCGTTCGACACATCGATGCCGGGCTGGCCCTTCACCAGATCGGCGACGCTGATCGACGGCTTGCGCTCGATCGTTTCACGGGTCACAACCGAGAGCGCCGCCGGAGCGTCAAGCGCCTTCTCCGGCTTGCGCGAGGCCGTCGTCACCACGGCGTTGAGCTGCGTCGGAATCTCATCCATCGCCGCGTTGAGCGTCGTTGCCTGGCCCGCACGAATCACAACGCCTGGGAACCGCTGGAGCTGAAAACCGATGCGGCTGATCACGACCGTGTACGTGCCGGGTGCAAGATTCGGCACTGCGTACTGGCCAGCGACGCTCGTGGTGGCGACGCCAAGGGTGCGCCCTCCATCCGAGACGCTGACACGGGCGATGTCCAGCGGACGACCCGTGTCCTTCGTCGATACGCGACCGGTGAGCGATCCAGATTGCGCGACAGCCGTCGCGGCGAACAGCAGACTCGCGACGCCGGGCAGCAGGCGGCGTACAATGGCAGTCAGCACTCAACACCTCGGGAGTGGATGGGACCCGCCGATTCACCCATTGAATCGACACGTGCGAACCAGCGCACGGAATCGGCAAAGTCATTTGGTCCAAGTAGAATCAGTTGGGCGAAGCTGGCGGACAGAACCGCCAACGTCAATAGACCTCGCGCGGACACGGCGACGTGCAGATGTAGGGGAGTGCCGGACGGCGCCACCGCTCGGGCCCCCTCGTGCTCTCGAATCGGCGAGCCGGTGTCGGGCGCTCAGGCTAGCGCATCGCCGCCGGCGGTCCCTCAGGGACGCGAATGACCAGCTCCCGGCGCGCCGGAGCGGCGCCAGCGCCAGTCACCTCGATCGCGAGTCGGTAGCGGCCCGGCTTCACCTCAGGCATGATCAGCGTCAGCCGACGGCCCGGCCCACCGTCCGGCTCGGCTGGGTCAGGGATGCGCAGTAGCGCTCCGCCGTTCTGACCGCCTGGGCGGAAGAGGCCCCCAAGCCGGCGGAACCCTCCAACGGTGTCCATCGGCGTGATCGAGATCGTCACCGTCGCGCCCGGTCCACCGTAGTACTCCCAGAACACGCCAAACGACTGACCGTCTCCGATGTCGGTGCCACCGAGCACCGACGGCAGGACCGACTCCAGTGTCGCCAGCCCAGCCAGACCGGCCTCGCTCGCGTCGCTTGCCCTGACCGCAAGCAGCATCAGGTCAGACAGCACCGCATCGCGCTCGATGGGCGACACGCCCGTCCGGACGCGGCCGGCGAACTTGCGCGTGTCGCTCAGGATCTCGAGGCTTGCCAGCGCACTATCGCGAAGCACGCCCGAGTTCAGCACGATCGCACCGCGCAGGGGCTGGCCTTCCTTGACGATCCGCGCAATCCGTGCGTCGGGCCCGCGCTCCAGCACCAGCGCCGCGCGCGTCTTTCCGCGCTCATACCGGGCCTGCCCATCGAGCACATACGCGCCGACAAGCAACGTCGAATCACCGCGACGGAATCGAATGAACTGCGCGCCAAGGTCCTGAAAGCCGCCCGGCGCATAACGTGGCGCATACCGCATCTGCGCGTACCGCGCATTGAACGGGTAGTCCGCAGGGGTCGCCGAATTCGGATTGCGGAACGCGGCGTCACTCGGCATGAAATCATGACTCGGCGTTGGTTCGTGTCCAATCGTGTTCGACACCATGTCGCCGCGCCGACTCACGATGGTGTTCTGCGTTGACCACGCCACCGGCCAGCCGTAGCGCAACTGCGAGTCGCCGAACTCCGGCTTCCACGGGCCGTACACCGTGGCGGTGCCTGCTTCGATCGCATTGTATGTGCGACGCGCGAGCAGTTCGTTGCGCAGATCGTTGCCATCGAGATGCGCAAACGGCTTGCCGAGCCAGAAAATTCGCGCGTTGAACGTGAGACGCTCCGCGCAGCTCCGGGCGAGGTACGCCAGGCTGTCCGCCTTCCGAAGCCACGGAGCGATGTCCTGCCACGCGCACCGCTGGGCCTCGGGCATCGACGCAAGCGCGCTATTGAACGAACGCTCGGCGCCGGGCGCGTCGTTCTGAACGTGCTTCACGAAACCCGTCAACGCGGCGCACCACCAGGCCGTCGCCTTGCACTCCGAGACGACAGCGCTCGCGCCGGCGAAGTCCTTCGCCTCGATCGAGTATTTGACCCGTTGTCCCGCCACCCAGTCATCAGTCGGCGCGACGAGTGCGGCTTCGCGCAGCGACTGCAGCAGCCGACGCCGCGCTACGCCGATCTCCGGCCGCTCCGGCCGCGGCGGTACATCGTTGTTGTTGTTCCAGTAGAAGATGCTGCCGAACTGGACATCGGGTTCCGACGTCGCACCGCCTGAGCTGAAGCCGAGGCCTTCGTGGCGCGCGCGCTCGAACTGTGCCTGCGCCTGCCTCGCCGTCGCAACCGGACTCAACGGGCCCACCGTGGCACGATCCGGCGCCGAAGCCGCAGGAGCCTGGCCCACCATCCTCGCCGGTGCGAAGGCCAGGAGGGACAGGACGCAGACGCGAAGCGCAGTCATCGACATTGAAGCGGGTGGCATAGCGCCGTGTTACGCTCGAACCGTGCAAAGGTGCCGTTCGCCGCGTTGTTCGGACTGCAAAACGCCGCGCGAGGAGTGCACGGACAGGGTGGGATTCGAACCCACGAGAGCCTTTCGACCCCACACGCTTTCCAGGCGTGCGCCTTCAACCGCTCGGCCACCTGTCCACAAACGAATGGGCGCCTTCGCCACTGCGGCGCAGCGCCCTGATTCCACAAGACCACCGTTCCAGCACGGACAGGGTGGGATTCGAACCCACGGTACCGTTTCCGGCACGCCGGTTTTCGAGACCGGTTCCTTCAACCGCTCGGACACCTGTCCAACACCACCGTGACCCGGTGGAACCCTTGAGTCTAGGCACGTCAGGCCAACGGGTCAACGGACAGGGGCATATCAGAGCGGGAGCGCCGCGCCGAAAAGAAGTCGCGCAACAGCGCGCCCGCATCCTCCCCGAGCACACCTCCCGCGACCTCCGGCTGGTGGTTCAGCCGAGGATGCCGGAGCAGATCAGCCACGGAACCGGCCATTCCCGCCTTGGGATCCCACGCGCCGAAGACCACGCGGTCGACCCGCGAGAGCACGATCGCGCCGGCGCACATCGCGCAGGGCTCCAGCGTGACATAGAGCGTGCAGCCGCTCAGCCGGTCGGAGCGCAGCGCCTGCATTGCGGCACGCAGCACGCGAAGTTCGGCGTGCTGCGTGGCGTCTGCGTCACCGCGCATCCCGTTCCCGCTTGCGGCGACCAGGTCGTCACCTGCAACGACGCAGGCCCCCACCGGTACTTCGCCCGCTGCGCCCGCCAGCTCCGCCTGTTGCAACGCCACGCGCATCCAGCGGTGATCGCCCGAACGCGCGAACGCACTCACGAAATCGCCTCCGCTGCCGGGACCGCGTCACCGCTGACACCAGCATCCTTCGCCTGCCGTGTGAAGACAAGCGTCTGCCCCGCACCAGGCGACGCGATCACGGTGTCGCCATCGTGCAGGGTGCCGTCCAGCAGCGCGAGCGCCAGCGGATTCTGCACCATCCGCTGAATCGCGCGCTTGAGCGGGCGCGCGCCGAACGCCGAATCGTAGCCTTCACCGACGAGCAGCTCCTTCGCCTCTGGCGTCAGCGTCACGGTCAGCTTCCGCGCGCCGAGCATCGTGTCGAGCTTCGCGAGCTGCAAGTCAACGATCTCCGCGATCTCAGCCTCACCCAGTGGCTTGAACACGACAACGTCATCGATGCGGTTCAGGAACTCCGGCCTGAACTGCTGACGCAGCATGCCGAGCACCTGCGCTTCCACGAGTTCCCACGAGTCGGCGGACCGCTCGAGGATCACGTGGCTCCCGATGTTGCTGGTGAGAATCACGACTGTGTTGCGGAAATCGACTGTGCGACCCTGCGAATCCGTCAGTCTGCCGTCGTCCAGCAGTTGCAGGAGCACGTTGAACACGTCGGGATGCGCCTTCTCGATTTCGTCAAACAGCAGCACCGAGTATGGGCGACGTCGCACCGCTTCGGTGAGTTGTCCCCCTTCATCGTAGCCCACGTAGCCCGGAGGCGCTCCGATCAGTCGCGCCACCGCGTGCTTCTCCATGTATTCCGACATGTCGAGACGCACCATCGCGCGTTCATCATCGAAGAGGAAATCAGCCAGGGCGCGGGCCGTCTCGGTCTTGCCGACGCCGGTCGGACCAAGGAAGAGGAAACTGCCGATGGGACGATTGGGGTCCTGCAATCCCGCGCGCGAGCGACGCACCGCATTCGAGACCGCCGCGACCGCGTCGCGCTGGCCGACGACTCGGTGCGCCAATTCGTCCTCGAGCTTCGTGAGGCGCTCGCGTTCGGATTCCAGCATGCGTTGCACGGGAATTCCGGTCCATTTCGCGACGACGGCGGCGATATCGTCATCGCCGACTTCCTCCTTCAGGAATCGCCGACGGCCGTCACGGACGGACACCAGCGCCTCGGCTTCCGCGAGCTCGCGCTGGAGTTGCGGGACCCGGCCGTACCTGATCTCGGCCGCCAGCTGCAGATCGCCGTTGCGCGCGGCCTGTTCGGCATCCGTCGTAGCCTGATCAATCGCCTGCTTGATCCGGCCGACGTCACCGAGTGCCTTCTTTTCCTGCTGCCATTGCGCCTTCATCGTTGCGCTCTGGGTCTTGAGCTCGGCGAGCTCGCGCTCGAGCGCGACCAGCCGCTCGCGAGCGGCAGCATCAGTTTCCTTCTGCATCGCCTGCCGCTCGATCTCGAGCTGCATGACGCGGCGCTCCACCTCATCGATCGGCTGCGGCATGGAGTCGATCTCGATGCGGAGTCCGCTCGCCGCCTCATCCAGCAGGTCAATCGCCTTGTCGGGCAAAAATCGATCGCCGATGTAGCGGTTCGAAAGCGTCGCGGCCGCAACGATCGCGCTGTCGGTGATGCGTACGCCATGATGCGACTCATATCGCGCCTTGAGGCCGCGAAGAATCGCGATCGTGTCATCGAGCGTCGGCTCACCGACAAACACCGGCTGAAACCGTCGTTCCAGCGCGGCATCCTTTTCGAGATGCTGCCGGTACTCGTCCAGTGTCGTCGCGCCCACGACCCGCAGTTCACCACGCGCAAGCATCGGCTTGAGCATGTTGCCGGCATCCATCGAGCCTTCGGCTTTGCCGGCACCCACCAGCGTGTGCAGTTCGTCAATGAATACAACGATCTCGCCCTGGCTGTCGACGATTTCCTTCAGCACAGCCTTCAGCCGCTCCTCGAACTCACCCCGGAACTTGGCGCCGGCGATCAGCGCACCAAGATCCAGCGAAAGCAGCCGCTTCCCACGGAGCCCTTCCGGGACATCGCCGTTGATGATGCGCTGTGCGAGGCCCTCGACGATCGCCGTCTTGCCGACGCCTGGCTCGCCGATGAGCACCGGATTGTTCTTCGTCCGCCGGGAGAGCACCTGAATCACACGCCGGATTTCATCGTCGCGGCCGATCACCGGATCCAGCTTGCCGTCACGGGCGCTCTCCGTCAGATCGCGCGTGTACCGCTGCAGCGCCTGATATCGATTCTCCGGGGACTGATCGGAAACCTTGTGCGTCCCGCGCACTGCGGTCAGTGCCGTCGCCAGTGCGGTCGCCGTCGCGCCGAGTTCCGTGAGCAGTGCGCGGCTGTCAGTGCCCTTCACACTCGCGAGCGCGAGGAGGAAATGCTCAGTACTCACATAGTCGTCACCGAGGGATTTCGCGTCCGCATCCGCGCGGTCGAACACCTGATTCAGCTCACGTGACACCTGTGGCTGGGCATCGGACTGCTTCGGGTATCGCGCGGCTTCCGCCTCGGCGCGCTGTTTCAGCTCGGGCACCTTCACGCCCGCCTTCTGCAACAACGGCACGACAATTCCGTCCTGCTGTGCAATGAGCGCGAGCAGCAGATGCAGGTCATAGACGAGCGGATTCCCCGCTCTCCGGGCCAGCGCGACCGCCTCGTTGACAGCGTCGCCGGATTTGATGGTAAGGCGCTCAGGATTCAGCATGTGGCGTCATTGATGAGGGAACCGCGCTCTGCGCAATACACGTGGTGAACTGTCGTGCAACCGCAGTGCCGACGAAGTCTGCCAGCGCACCCGACCCATCCCAGCCAGCATGGCAGGGGTTCCGCCGCTCTGACAGGGCTTGCCTTCGGCACGGTGACTCCGATACGCTCGCTTCATGCCCACGACGCGAAAGATCGCAATCTCTGCCCTGCTCGCACTCTGCGCCTGCCGAAGCCAAACGGCGGACCTGGGGATGACCGACAGCGCCTTTGTGAAGGTCATGTCCGAACTGAAGCAGGTCGCGGACGAAGCGGCGGTGGAGCCGGCGGTCCGCGCGCAGCGTCGTGAGGCCGTGCTGCGGAAGCGTGGAGTGACTGCCGACCAGATCGAAGGCCTTGCCGGGACGCTGACCGCGCACCCTCAGCACGCCAAGCGCCTCTGGGCCGAGATCGAGAAGCAGACCCAGGCGCTGCTCTCCAAACGGCCGATGCAGTAGCGTGGCACGGAAGAAGGCGCGCCCGAAACTCCGATGCGCGCCTTCACCGACTCACGATCATCTTCTTCACCACTGGTCTTCCATCGACTTCGAGCCGGTACAGGTAGGCGCCATTCGGCGCGTCTCGCTGCGTTCCTGCTACCCTGCCGTCCCAGTACGCCACATACTGACGACACGTCAGCATGGCACCATTCAGCCGTCGCGCACCATCCGACTCGCCGTTCGGACCGACGAGACTCGCCACAGCAACCTCCTGGGCGAGGAGATTGTAGATCCGCAGCGTCACCCGATACTGCCGACGGGTGTCCCGGCAGACGGGCGGATCCCCAACAAAGAACGGGAATCGCGTCTCACCTGCGGTGGGATTCGGAGAGCTCTGTCCGAGATCGAAGCCATCCGGGCGCATCCGGGCCGGCAGCGGAGCCGGCCCGGGTGTCGCCTGTGATGAGACGACGTCGGGCAGTGCGACGGCCAACCCCACGGCTATCAGCCGCGCGAGTTTCCGCCAGGTCATTCCACACTCCAGACGAACGAGAAAGGTTGCTGATCGACCTCGAGAACGGGAAACGTGCCGTCTTGCTCCGAGCGGCGAAGCATACCTCACCGCACTGCTGAAGCAAGCGACGGGCCTGACGCCCGCCAACTCTCACTTGCATACGGTCGTCACGGCCGCGGCGTTTGCGAACGGCCTACGCGTTGGCCCAGGCATCGAAGGCCCGCAGCGGGCGCCCGTCGGTCAGATGTGCGTGGACGAACATTCG
>JANMNM010000259.1:0-38627 GCA_031373905.1 Gemmatimonadaceae bacterium
GCGATCGACGCGATGAAGGCCTCGCAGATGGCGGCGAGCGTGAATCTCAAGGTGTTCTTCGAGGGCGAAGAGGAGGCGGGCTCCGATCACCTCGCCCAGATCCTGACGACGTACGCGCCACAGCTGGCCGCCGACGCATGGCTGTTCTGCGACGGCCCGGTGCATCAGAGCGGACGCCAGCAGCTTTCGTTCGGTCAGCGCGGATCAACCGGCTTCGAGCTCACACTCTACGGGCCCACGCGCGCACTGCACAGCGGGCACTATGGCAACTGGGCGCCAAACCCGGCGATCATGATCGCGACGCTCATCGCCAGCATGCGTGACGATGATGGCAGGATCAGGGTCCCCGGCTATTACGACGATGTGAAACCCGTGACGGCCGCCGAGCACCGCGCGGTGGCCGCACTCCCGAAGTACGACAGCACGTTGCGTGTAGCGCTCGGCATGAGCCGCACGGAAGCCAACAATGCGTTGCTCGCGGAACGCATCATGCTGCCCGCGTTCAACGTGCGCGGCATTCGTGTCGGTGGCGTGCGCGAGACCGGATCCAACACGATCGCGTCGGAGGCGTACGCCAGCTTCGATCTGCGCCTGGTGCCCGGTCAGTCGCCGGAACGCGTGCGGCGACTGGTCGATGCGCACATCCGCGCGCAAGGCTACTTCGTGACGGGCGACAGCGTGACCGTCGCCGTGCGACTCGCGCATCCGAAGGTGGCACGCGTGGAGTGGTCGCAGGGATACCCGGCGTCGCGCGCACCGATGGACGGCCCGTTCGGGCGTGCCGTCATCGCGGCACTGAGCGACGGTGTGACGCAGCCGCTCGTGCTCAACCCGACTGTTGGTGCCAGCGGGCCGACGTACCTGTTCGAGCAGATCCTCAAGGTGCCGATGATCTCATTGCCGATCGCGAATTACGATGACAATCAGCACGCGGCGGATGAGAACCTGCGCGTGCAGAACCTGTGGGATGGAATCGAGTTGTATGCCGCGCTGCTCACGGGCATCGGCAAGGCATGGCGGGGGCCGGTGCCGTAGGCTCGCGTGCTCCGCTCGAGTGCCGGTCCGCAATTGGCAGCAGGGCGTGTGAAAGCATCGCGCCCCGCCGGATTTCCGACGGGGCGCGATGCGCTTCGATGCTACGCCTGCCGGTTCAGGGCAGGGAATACTCCCGAGGAGGGACTCGAACCCCCGACCCGCTGATTAACAGTCAGCTGCTCTAACCACCTGAGCTACTCGGGATCACACCGGACATTTTCCGTCCGCTTTCCAGCCAGCCCCACAACTTATCAACCCAAGGCCCCCGGTCAACCTGTAAGGTCGAGCCCGTTATACGAATCACTGTCGGCTGATCCGCTTCCGATCCCATTTTCGCGACACGGCAGGGCGCGATTGTAGCTGGCTCACCACGCCATGTGCTGGTCTCATCCCGCACCACTGGGCGAAGCGCTGCAGGTTCTTCCGGGCTCGGGTAGCGGCCGATTTCCGTTGCGACGAGCTGCAGACACACGGAAGTGGATTAGCCGGCGCTTACTGGGCGTGAAAGGACAATCAGGTCATCGTTGTCAAAGGCTGTGATCGTTGCCATGCGCCGAGACAAAACATCCTCAAGTATTTGCGGTAGAGCTTGCTTTACTGGAACGGAACATGCTGTACCTTTCGCTCGACGGAACTCGCTGGATCCACTGTAGACGAGCGTAACACTGCCACGTCACAGGGATCATGCGCTCCCGGCCGGGTGTCTGCCCGGTCGACGCCCGAGCAAGATGTCCGCTGGCCACCCTAGAGGTATTTCCCGTGATCTCCACCCGCACACGCCTGTTCGCTGCGACGATGGCCGTTGCCATCGTCGCTTCTGCTGCCAATGCGCAGACGTACAGCTTCTCGCGCACCGAACTTGGCCGCATCGTGCCGTCGCGCTTTGCGACCACCACGCAGCAGCTGCTCGCCAACGTCGACATCGCGCGCTCGATGCCCGCCGTGGCAGACGAAGCCGAAGCGCAGAACGACGAACTGGCGCTCATCCGTCAGGCCGCTCCGGCAGAATCCTGGAGCGTGCTTGCGCTGCACGATACCGATGAAGCTGACGAGAACCGCGACGCCGAGAAGAAGGATGGATTCTTCGGCTCGACCGCGGGCCGTGCCTCCATGTTCGGTTTCGCCGGACTCGCCGGTGCGACGTATCTCGTGCTGCGTCCGAGCGATACCCGTGCCGCGCAGGATGCGTTGTTCTACACGGTCAGCAATGCGCGCGATCTCAGCACAGTGAACCGGGCAAACCTGCCGGGCGCGTTGCCGATCACCGGCATTGCCGCCAACCTCCCCGATGCTGTGACGTTCGCCGCCAACCCGGAGCCGGCGTCATTTGCTCTGATGGGCCTCGGCCTTGGTGCGCTCGGACTCGTTGCGCGCCGCCGCCGCAACAACGGCTGATGCTGTCGTGAGGTGAAGGCCAGGACAGGCTTCTGAAGAGGGCGACCGCAACAGCGGGTCGCCCTCTTTGCTTCAGTGGCGCCCAATCCTCGTTGTGCGGCTATTACTCACTGCTTCTACTCACTGCTTCGATGCGCGCTTCCGGACCGGCTTCTGCCGAACGCCGTCCTTGTAGGAGGGGAGCACGGTCCGCAACCACTGCCCGGTGTGCGATGTCTGGTGCGCGGCAAGCTGTTCGGGTGTGCCGACCGCCACGACGGTCCCGCCTCCGACACCACCCTCCGGGCCCATGTCGATCACCCAGTCGGCAAGCTTGATCACGTCCAGGTTGTGTTCAATCACGATCAGCGTATGCCCCTGGTCCACCAGCCGCTGCAGCACGCGCGCGAGTTTTCGGATGTCCTCGAGGTGAAGACCGGTTGTCGGCTCATCCATGATGTAGAGCTTCCGGCCCGCTGACTTCGATGATTGCGAGAGTTCGCGTGCGATCTTGATGCGTTGCGCCTCGCCACCGCTCAGCGTCGTAGCCGGCTGACCAAGTCGCAGGTACCCGAGCCCGACCTGCTGCAGATGCCACAGGGCGGCGGCAAGTCGGTCTTCGCCCGGGAACACGCGCGTGGCGGCATCGACCGTCATCTCGAGGACATCGGCAATGTTCTTCCCCCAGACTCGCACCTCGAGCACGTCGGGCTTGAATCGCTTGCCGCCACACGTCTCGCATGGCACCAGCACATCCGCCATGAAGACCATCTCGACTTCGACGTATCCGGCGCCCTCGCATGTCTCGCATCGACCGCCCGTCATGTTGAAACTGAACGTGGCGGGCGCGTAGCCGCGCTGCCGTGAGAGCGGGGTCTGCGAGAAGATCCGCCGGATTTCATCCCACGCCTTCACGTACGTCACCGGATTCGACCGCGGCGACCTGCCAATCGGTTCCTGATCGATCAACACCACACTGTCAAAGTGCTCGGCACCGATCACGTTGTTCACGCCGCCGACAAGCTCGCCCAGATGCTGCTTGGCCGAATGCTCGCCCGTGAGCTTCGTTTCGAGCGCGCGATACAGCACGTCATGCACGAGCGTGCTCTTGCCGCTGCCAGAGACGCCGGTCACCGCGACGAAGCAGCCGACCGGAATCTTCACGGTCACGCCCTTGAGCGTGTGTGCCGTCACCCCACTGAGGGTCAACCATCGCGGGCCAGCCGGGCGCCGGGCCTCGGGCAGCGGAATCGACACGGCTCCGGTGAGGTACTGGCCGGTGAGCGGGCTGTTTGCCGCCTCGGACAGCGGGCCGCTGAAGACGACATGGCCACCCTTGTCACCGCTTCCCGGTCCGATCTCGACCATCCAGTCTGCCATGCGGACCGCCTCCAGGTCGTGCTCCACGACGATGACGGTATTCCCCGCATCACGCAGCCGCCGCAACAGGCCGAGCAGGCGATCCATGTCACGCGGATGGAGTCCGATACTCGGCTCGTCCAGCACGTACAGCGTGTCAACGAGTTGCGCGCCGAGCGAGTTGGCCAGTGCAATGCGCTGCGCCTCGCCACCGGAGAGTGTCCGTGCCGCGCGATCCATCGAGAGATACCCCAGCCCCACGTCGCGCAGGAACCGCACGCGTGCGCCCGCCTCACGCAGCACCGTCTCGGCGATCTTCATCTCGAAGGGTGACAGCGCCAGCGACGCGATCCACGTGTCGAGTGCGTCCACCGGCATCGCGCACACGTCGGCAATCGTCAGGCCGTTGATGCGGATGTTGAGGGCGTCGCGCGTGATGCGGCTGCCGCCACATGTCGCGCACGTCTCGGCAGACTGATACTGCCGGAGAAAGACGCGGATGTACTGCTTGTAACGTTTCTCCTCGAGCGCCTTGAGAAACGGGAAGACTCCCGTGAACCCCTTCGTTTTGCCGCGCAGCAGGAACTTGCGCTGGTCAGCCGGCAGTGTGTTCCACGGTGCTGTCCATGCGATGCCGTCGCGCTTTGCGATGTCGTAGAGCTTGCGTCGTGGCTCTTCGTATCGTGGCATCGTCCACGGGTGGATCGCCCCATCGCGCAACGATCGGTCAGGGTACGGGACGATCAGCGACTCGTCGTACTCGAGTGTAGCGCCGAATCCGTTGCAGGTGGCGCACGCCCCGCGAGGATTGTTGAAGCTGAACAGCTGCGGTGATGGCGTTGGCGCCTGCGTACCATCGTCCGGGCAGGCGAACCGTTCGGTGAACGAGATGCGGCGTCGCGGTTCGTGGCCTGACGGCAGCGAGACGGGTTCGGCAAACAGCAGCGCACAGTCCCCGTCGCCTTCCGAGAATGCGGTACTCACCGCATCGGCAACCCGGCCTGCAACGTCGGCGTTGACCGTCAGCCGGTCGGTGACGACATCGATCCGTTCGACCGCCGCAATACTTCTCCCCGAGGCGACGAGATCGTCCACGTGGGTGACCTCGCCATCCAGTGCAACGCGCACGAACCCCTTGATGCGCAGCGCATCCGCCAATGCCTGCGTGCCCAGCGCCGCGGCGTGCGTGAGCGGGAAGACCACCACGAAGCGCGTGCCCTCCGGGAGTGTCCCGACGGCGTCGGCGATGCTCTGTGGAGTATCGGGACGCAATTCCCGGCCGCAGGTGGCACAGAAGGTGTGGCCGACGCGCGCCCAAAGCAGCCGCAGGTAATCGTAGATCTCGGTGGCGGTGCCGACCGTGCTGCGCGACGATCGGGTGGGGTTCTTCTGCTCGATGGCAACGGCAGGAGAGAGTCCCTCGATGCGGTCGACGCGCGGTTTCTCCATCCGTTCGAGAAACTGCCGGGCGTACGCGGACAGGCTTTCGACATAACGTCGCTGGCCCTCGGCGTAGATCGTATCGAAGGCAAGCGAGGACTTGCCGGAACCGCTCGGTCCCGTGATGACGGTGATGGCGCGCCGGGGCAGGTCAAGGTCGATGCCCTTGAGATTATGCTGTCTGGCGCCACGGATGGTGATGCGGTCGATCACACCACAAGGATAATCACCCGGGACCCTCACGACACCGACGCGGATCGCGTAGCGTTGATCGATACCAATGACTGTTCCCGCGCTTCCCCACGACGACGACGAGGTACGACCGGCACTGGACCGGCGCCTCGTACGGCGCCTGCTGCAGTACGTGCGACCGTACGTCCCACTCGTGGTCGGCGCGTTGCTGTTGCTTGCGCTCGAGGGGGCGACGGCCGTCGTGGGCCCATGGCTCACGCAGCGCGTGATCGACGAGGCGATTCCCGCGCGCGATTACATCTTCATCCGCATGGCGGCCGGGGCGCTTGCCGCAGCACTGCTGGTGCAGTTCCTGTGCAGCTACGCCGAAACGATACTCACCGGGTTGCTTGGGCAGCGGGTGATGCGCGACTTGCGCATGGCACTGTTTTCCCGCCTGCAGCAGCTGAGCATCAGCTACTTCGACCGAAACCCCGCCGGGAGGCTCATCACACGCGTCACCAGCGACGTCGAGTCGCTGAACGAACTGTTCACCGCTGGCGTCGTCGCCGGCCTTGGAGATCTGTTCGCGCTGGCCGCGATGGCTGTGATGATGCTCATCACGGACTGGCGCCTGGCGCTGGCCGCATTCATGACGGTGCCGCTCGTCTGGCTGGTGAGCCGTGTGTTCCAGAAGAAAGTGCGCATCGCCTATCGGGACATTCGCGGGAAGCTGGCCCGCATCAATGCCTTCGCGCAGGAACGGATCACCGGCGTGCGGGTCGTGCAGCTCTTCAGCCGCGAGCGGGAAGAGGCGCAGCGATTCGAGGTGCTCAACCGCGAGCATCTGGATGTCAACATCCGTTCCATCGCGTACTATGCGGCCTACTTTCCGGCGATCGAGATTCTCACCACGGTGGCGCTGGCAAGCCTCATCGTGGCGGCCTCCCATCGCGTCAGTGTGGGCCTGCTGACCGTCGGGACGGTGGCGGCATTCCTGCAGCTCGTGCGGCGCTTCTTCCAGCCGCTGCAGGACCTGAGCGACAAGTTCAACACGCTGCAGCAGGCGATTGCAGCGTCGGAGCGAATCTTCACGTTACTCGATACGACGGCGACTGTACCCGATGTCGATACCGCTGGCATCGGCGCGGTACCTCGTACCGAGCGCGGTGTGACGGTGTCATTCGAGGATGTCTGGTTCGCATACGATACGGCCGATGGTGTCGCGCTGGATGATGCGGCCACGCACTGGGTGTTGCGCGGCGTGTCGTTCACGGTCCGGCCGGGCGAGACGCTCGCGCTGGTCGGGCATACCGGAGCCGGCAAGACGACTATCGTGAGCCTGCTGCTCCGATTCTACGACCCGCAGCGAGGCCGGATCCTCATCGACGGGCGTGATATCCGGCAGATGCCGCTGGCGGAGCTGCGATCGCGGATCGGCTACGTGCAGCAGGACATCTTTCTTTTCGCCGGTGACGTCACCGCCAACATCCGTCTGTCGAATCCGATCGACGATGCAGCGGTTCGTGCGGCGGTGACTCGGGTCGGCGCGGCACAGGTCGTCGCCCGGCTGCCTCAGGGATACGCCCAGCCACTGGGGGAACGTGGGGCAACGCTGTCGGTCGGCGAACGACAACTCCTGAGCTTCGCGCGGGCACTGGCCAGCGACCCGGATCTGCTCCTGCTCGACGAAGCGACGAGCGCAGTGGACAGCGAGCGAGAGGCGGCCATTCAGCTGGCGCTGGCGACGTTGATGCAGGGACGCACCACGATTGCCATCGCGCATCGGTTGAGCACAATCATCGATGCCGATGAGATTCTTGTCATGCATCATGGCGTGGTGGCCGAGCGGGGGCGGCACGCCGACCTGCTCGACGCGCGGGGGCTGTACAACCGGCTGTGGCAGCTGCAGGTGGGTGAGCCCGGCGTCATGGGCACGTCAGGGAACACGAACGCTGCCGCGGCGCTTGCCGGGCCCACTGACCGAGCCTAGCTTCACCCGACCGATGATCCGCTCAACCCTCTTCGTTCCGCCGGGCTGCGAGTACCTTCGCACTCCCAGGCCGGCTCAGCATTCGATGCGCCCTGCCGCGGTGACATGCAGCTGATTCACGCCGGGAACACGCACGTAGGAATGGTCCGGACCGGGAATGAAGATGCATTCCTTGCGGAAGCGACCCCCGATCGTGGCATCTACATCGTCGCGGATGGGATGGGTGGCCACGCGGCCGGTGAGATCGCCAGCGCGATGGCCGTCGAGGTCATGAGCGCGGCGTTGCGCGCCGCGCGCGAGCCGCTCCTCGAGCTCCCAGATGTTGCCCGCGAGGCTGTGCTGGACGCCAACCGGCGCATCTTCGCGCGCACCATCGAGGAACCCGACAAGCACGGCATGGGCACCACCCTGACGACAATGGTCGTCGGCGAGGGCCGCTATATGATCGCCCATGTCGGTGACAGTCGCGCGTATCGAGTGCGCGACGGTGTGCTCGAGCAGATCACGGTGGATCATTCGTACGTGCAGGAGCAGGTGGACGCCGGCTATCTGACACCGGAGCAGGCGCGATACCACCCCTTCAGCAATGTGATCACGCGCTGCGTGGGGGTCGCCACCGATGTCGAGCCGACGATCTATGAAGGCGAGCTTGCCGACGGCGATCTGTACCTTCTCGCAACGGACGGGCTCACCGGGATGGTCGAGGACAAGAATCTCCTCAAGATTCTCACCGCGAGGAAGTCGCCGGGTCCGATGATCGATGCACTGCTCTGGGACGCCAACCGTGCAGGTGGCGTGGACAACATCACCGCCGTCGTCGTCCAGATCGCAACGGCCCGTTGACCTGATGTCGGTCCAGGACTCGCCGCAGGCCGAACCACTGCCGCGCGTGGGCGAGGTCGCGGAGTTGTATCTGGGCAACATTCTTTTCGCACTCGAACGCGCCGCGCTGTCGCTGGATGCCGAAGGCAAGCCGGATGACGCCCAGTTCTATCGCGGAATCGGTCGCGCACTCGCCGAGGCGCACGGACGCCAGCGGTCCTGACGTCGCAGCGCCGCCTACGGCAGCAGGCTGTCTCGGACCCGCAGTGTGTCGGGAGCTGCTTGCGGGCCTGAATCGGCCAGCGAACCTGCGCTCCGGCTTGAATCTCGGGCCGGTTTGTTCTTCCCGCTGTCCTGCATTTGCGCCGTCCGTGGATCTGCGATGCCTCGCAGGTATTCGGCGTTCCTCACCGTTTCGCGGCCGACGAAGATGCCATCCGTGAATCGATATCCCTGTTCCAGCGTTGGCGTCGCACCGCGAATCACATACTCGCCGCTCCAATTGCGGTACCACCGCGTCAACACGAACCGGCCTGGAATTGGCGCTGGCTGCTCCAGCGGAACGGGACAGGCTCCTGGTGCCTCGCCAACCTGCGCACGCTCAGCGGCGACGAGCGAATCGCGCCAGGCGGGAATCCCTTCCATGAAGCGATTGAGGGAACACGCATCGACCAGCAGCGTGTCGCGGGAGACTGACCGCGCCCGGAGCAGCTCACGCAGATAGCCGACGCGTTCCGCTGGCGAGGCGGTGAACACGCGATCACAGGCAGCAATGCCGAGAGCTGCGACAACGACCGCCACCAGGCGGAGTACGGACCTTGGCATGAATCAGGACAGAAGCGGACGGCCCTCGGCCAGTGCCACGCGCAACATCGCGGCGTCAGCGGTGACCAGAGTCCAGAGCCGACGTACATCCACTGCAACTCGCCGTACGGCGAAGACGCGCAACCAACGGGCTGAGTGATAGAGCTGCTGACTCAGGGCAGGCAAGTTGAGCGCGCCGGCGAGTCCGCTGCTGGTGAGATGTTCAACCGCTCCCCCGCGACGAACCACGGCCAAATCTACCCCAAGCATCTGTGTCTTGGCGGGGTAGTCCAGCAGCACTTCACCGGGTTCGAGCCCCAGATCGCGGGCCAGCTGATCCTCCACTGCCACGGCGAGCTCGCGATCAGTAGCGATCCACTCGCCCGCCTCCGGCCCGAGCTCGGCAGCCGACCACTGGGCCACCCGCTTGTAGAGGCGGCGTTCACGCAGCGCCATCAGCAACGGTGGTGCTGCCGGCAGCAGCGCGTGCAGGAGGCCCTCATCGGTCCAGTCGGCGAGCCCATCCAGGGGGAGCGCGCCAGAGTGCAGCGCATCATCAACCAGCCGCTTGTACATCGCTGTCGCGCTTCGCACCGCGTGATGCCAGTAGATGTTCCGGTACATCTGATACTTGGCGAACAACAGCGACTCGAGCGCACTCAACCCCTTCTCGAGGATGCCGACGCCGTCCAGGCCGGAGTCTGGGTCCGGGACGATCACCACACTGTCGAGCAGGCGGTCGACATCGATCTCGCCGTATGGCACACCGCACATCATCGCATCGCGCCTCAGGTAGTCGATCTTGTCGATGTCGATGGATCCCGAGACGAGCCCCTGAAGCGGTCCGGCATCCGTGCCATGCATGAGTGCGAGCACACGTGCTGGCGCGTCGGCACCGAACGCCGCCGTGAGGGCATCGGCGACGGGACCGGAGGTGATGCGTGGCGCCGCGGCACTTTCGTGATTGAGCGCGCCGATCTCTTCGAGCGCGTGGCTGAAGGGATAGTGACCCACGTCGTGCAGCAGCATCGCCATGCTCGTCAGCTCTCGCTCCCGCGGATCGACACGGGTCAACTCCCCGCGCTCCATCAACAGTGCGATCGTGCGCCTCGCCATGTGATGCGCCCCGAGCGCATGCTCGAACCGCGAATGCGTGGCACCCGGATAGACGAGGAATGCGTAGCCGAGTTGTCGGACGTAGCGTAGCCGCTGCATCGCCGGGGTATCCACCAGGGTCAGTGCCAGCGGGTCGAGCCTGATGTTGTTCCAGAGCGGATCGCGGATGACTTTCACTGTCAGAGCCCGGGGATAGAAAACGAGGGCGTCCGGAAGCCGGACGCCCTCGCCAAAGATACTGCCGATGTGGTGCGCGTCAGCCTTTCGGACCGGCGTTGGTGATCCGTGCGGAAATCTGCGTGCCGAACTTGTCGAAATTCTCCCGGAACATGCCGGCCAGTTTCCGGGCCTGTGCATCGTATGCTGCGCCGTCGGCCCACGTTCCCCGGGCATCGAGCACTGCCGACGGAACGTCGGGTACCGCGACGGGCACGGAGAGGCCGAAGATCGGGTCTGTCGTCAGCGGCGCGTCATCAAGCGAACCGGCAAGCGCTGCGCGTACCATTGAACGCGTATGCGCGAGCTTCATTCGCTTCCCGGTTCCGTATGCACCACCGCTCCAGCCGGTGTTCACCAGCCAGACCTTGGCGTCATGCTGGCGGAGCAGCGTACCGAGCATCTCCGCGTACCGCGTCGGGTGCCAGACCATGAAGACGGCACCGAAGCAGGCGCTGAACGTCGCCTGTGGTTCGTTCACTCCTGTCTCGGTGCCGGCGACCTTCGCCGTGTACCCGGACAGGAAGTAGTACATGGCCTGTTCCGGCGAGAGTCTGGCAATCGGCGGCAGGACGCCGAATGCGTCGGCCGTGAGGAATACGACATTCCTGGGGTGCCCGCCGCGGCCACTCGGGACGTGATTCCTGATGTAGTGCAATGGATACGAGGCGCGCGTGTTCTCCGTGATGCTCTGATCAGCGAACTGCACCTTCCGTTGATCGTCGAGCACGACGTTTTCAAGGACGGTGCCGAACATCTGCGTCGTTCCGAAAATGTCCGGTTCCTGCTCCGCACTGAGGTTGATGGCCTTGGCGTAGCACCCGCCTTCGAAGTTGAACACGCCGTCGGCGGCCCATCCGTGTTCGTCATCCCCGATCAGTCCACGGTCCGGGTCGGCCGAGAGCGTCGTCTTGCCGGTGCCGGAGAGGCCGAAGAACAACGCCGTATCACCATCGGGTCCGACATTGGCTGAACAGTGCATGGGCAGCACGTTCTGTGTCGGCATCAGGTAGTTCATGATGGAGAACATGCTCTTCTTCAGCTCGCCGGCGTATCGCGTGCCGCCAATGAGGATCATGCGACGCGCGATGTGCACGACGATGAAGGTCCCGGTGCGCGTGCCATGCCTGGCCGGAATCGCCTGGAATTCCGGTGCATGCAGCACGCTGAAATTCGGCGCGAACTGCGCGAGTTCATGCAACTCGGGGCGAATGAACATGTTCCGCACGAAATGCGCGTGCCACGCATTCGGCGTGACGTAGCGGACCGACAGCCGATGCGCGGGATGCGCGCCGCAGTACAGGTCCTGCACGAACAGATCGCCCTGCCCATTGAGGTACTCACGCACGTCGGCCAGCAGGATGGTGAAGTGCTCCTCGCTGATCGGGATGTTCACCGCGCCCCAGTCCACGTTTTCTTCCGAGCCGGCTTCACGAACGATGAACTTGTCCTTTGGCGACCGGCCGGTGTGTGGCGAGGTGACTGCGACGAACGGGCCCATGTCAGCGAGCACGCCTTCCTTCCGTTCGACGGCGGCTTGCACCAGCTCGGGCGTGACCAGATTCCAATGCAAGGAGCCAGTGGGCGCGAGACCCTGCTCGGCTAGCCCGTGTGCGCTGGAGCGCGAGAGCGGCTCAGACTGCGTGGCCATATGGCAGAAACGGTTTGGGTGAAACGCCGAGACGCTGCCGACCCTCCCTGTTCAGGGATGGCAGGTCCTGCGGATCAGGGCAAAACTAACGGGGACGCCTCCGCCACGGCGACGGTCCCGACCAGGTTTTGTGCCGGGAACGTACGTCCGGGACGGGCTCCCGGGAAAAACGCAACGGCTCCGGGGCGGAGTGGATGGCGCCGCGGCGATCGGCGCCGAGACGGGGGGTCACCCCGGCATGTAGCTCAGGAGCCGATTGAGCATCGTCCGGTCCGTCCGTGTCGCGTCATCGAGCTTCGGTGTCTCGAGGATCTTGACGCAGTGTGCGAATCGCGGGTCAGTCATGATACGGCGGAAGGGGGCGTCACCGAGCGACCCCTCGGCGATCAGTTCATGCCGGTCACGGTGGCTGTTGAAGGCCGTCTTGGAGTCGTTCAGGTGCCAGACCCTGAGCCGCTCGAGCCCGATCGTCTGGTCGAACTCCGCGATCACTGCGTCGAACGAGTTCACGATGTCGTAGCCCGCCGAGTACACGTGACACGTATCCACGCAGACGGCGACCCGGTGACGCAGGGCGGCGGGCAGGGCGTGAATGATTGCGGCCAGCTCCCCGAAAGTCGCACCAAGCGCGGTGCCGGTTCCCGCCGTCGTCTCGAGGCAGAGGATCGTCGGTCCCGGTGTGGCCGCGAGGGCCGACGCAATTGCGGTCGCGTTGCGTGCAATGCCCGCGTCGCGATCATCCATGAAGTTGCCCGGGTGCGACACCAGGTACTGAATGCCAAGTGCGTGGCATCGTCGCAATTCGGTCTCGAAACTCGCGAGGGAGCGAGCACGCAGCGCGTCATCCGGTGAGGCGAGATTGATGAGATAGCTGTCGTGCGATACGGCGACGGGTGAGCCGGCTGCACGCATCGCCTGGCGGAACTGCGTGGCTTCCTCGTCGTCGATCTCGCGCTCTTTCCACTGGTTCGGTGTCTTCGTGAAGAGCTGGAGCGCCGTTGCGCCAATGTCTGCCGCACGCGGCGGTGCAGCGAAAGACCCACCCTGCGAACTGACGTGCGTGCCGAGCAGGCAGCCGCCAGGAATGTCCGGCATGGGTGGCAGCGGTGCCGAGTGGTCATCCGGCCGCCGCGGGAGGAGCGGGTTGGTCTTCCGTGCGGCCGGCGAGGCAGCTTTCTTCGCGGCGTGCTTCCGGGCCTTCGTCACGGTCTTCTTCACCGACGTCTTCGTCGGCCTGCTCACCGGCTGCTTCGGTGGCTCTTTCGCCGTAGTCTTCGCCGTAGTCTTCGCCGTCTTCTTCATCGTTTTCCGCGCCGTCTTCTTCGTCGTCCTCTTCGCGGGCATCGCCTTATCGCCCCCGCAACCAGCTCAGTGGATCAACGGCAGTTCCACGCGAGCGACGGATCTCGAAGTGCAGGTGCGGCGGCATGTCGGGGTCGGCCGCGCCCACGGTTCCGACGGACTGGCCTTTGGTCACCTTCGCGCCCTTGCCGACGCTGGTTTCTGCGAGGGAGCCGTAGACCGAGTAGTCACCGGCACCATGCTGCACGATGACGGTGAGGCCATACGTTCCGATATTTTCCGCCACGACGACCTCACCACCGGCGATCGCCTTGACCGGCGTCCCGCGCGCGGTCTGGATGCCGATTCCGTTCCAGCGCAGCGTCGTGTTGTCCGGCGTGACAGTCCGGCCAAACCGATAGAGAATGTTGCCGTCCACTGGCCAGTCGAGCCGGCCGAAATCGGCCGTCCGGATGGTGCTTGCCGATGGTGCGGCCGAGCGAGTCGTCGCGGCGGGCCGTCCCGCAACGGTGGGCGGTGGTGCGGCCGCCGCTGCTGCCGCCGCCGCTTCGGCGCGGCGGCGCACGTCCTCGAGGCTGGCGATCACGCCGCGCAGCCGGCTTTCCGATCGCTCGATTTCCGCGAGGCGATTGCGCACCACTTGCGTCTGCCGTTGCGCCACCGAGAGGCGGCGACCGCGTTGTGCCTCGAGTGACCGAAGTCGCTCCTCCTCCTGCGCTTTCTCCTGCTTGCTTCGCTCGATCTCTTCCTGCAGACGCACCATCTGCGTTCGCTGCTGCGCGATCTGGTCCCGGAGGTGTTCAACACTGGTCACGAGCGTGCGGTCGCGCAGCGTGAGCGCGTGCAGCACCTTGTACCGCGCGACGAGACCGCCGAAGCTCTGGGCCGAGAGCAGCACTTCGAGGTTGTAGAGCGGCCCACGCTTGTACACGTCCCGCAGGCGACGTTGCAGGACGGCGCGCTTGGTGGTGAGTTCGTCCTCGGCGGTCGCGAGGTTGGTTGTGGCATCCGAAACTTCGTCCTCGATGCCGGCCAGCTGCGTGTCGAGCGCACGGACGGCGCGCGCGGTCGCATCGGCTTGGGCTGCGATGTTGCGCTTCTCCTCGGACAGGTCGTGCACCGTGCCCTGCAGCTCCTGCATGCGGCGCTGCAAGTCAGCGCGTTCGCGGCGGATACGCTCCAGTTCCGCGCGTTGCGCCGCGATCCGCTGGTTCGCCGGTACCGACTGCGCTGACGCGCGGAGCGGCAGCAGCGCCAGCAGGACCAAAAGCGCAACGCATCGGCACTGCAGTCGGAAATGGATCACACGCGCCGGAGCTGCCGGCCGACCGAGACGGTGCTTCCCAGCAGTCCGATCACCGCACCAGCGAGAATGCCGAGCAGCAGCACGGGGGTCGGGAAGAACTCGAACGCGAACACCGTCGCCGTGAGCGCGGCACGCGTCAGCCACATCAACGCAACCGCCAGGGCCCCGCCGATCAGTCCCTTCACCACACCATCGATGAGGAACGGTGCCCGGATGAACGCGTCGGTGGCACCCACGAGCCGCATGATGCCAATCTCCTTCGCGCGCGCCAGCACAGAGGTCCGGATCGTTGAACCGATGATGATCATCGCCGCAAACGCAAACGCGACGCCGAGGATGATGCCGGCGGCCGTGGCGGCGCGACGCACGCTGTAGAACTTCTCCACCCACTCCTCGCCGTAGCGCACATCATCCACGAACGCGTATCCGGAGAGGCGTCGGGCAACGGCTTTCACCTGGTTCGGATCGCGCATGCCGGGCTTGAGTCGGATCTCGAGCGATGCGGGGAGAAACTCCGGTGCGAACACGTCACGAAACTCCGCCATCTCGACGCGCGCCTTCTTCAGCGCATCGTCCGGGGACACGTACGTGACCGTCGCCACTTCCGGAAAGCCGCGCACATCACCGACAGCGGCGGATATGGCTTCCGTCTCGGTCCCCTCGGTCACGTAGGCACGGATCTCGACCCGCTCCTCGAGGCGTTCGAGCGCGAGCCGCGTGTTGTAGGCCACAAGGCCGAAGAGGCCAAAGGCGAACAGCGAGAAGGCGATCGTGAACACACTGAGGAAACCGAGGCCGGGTGCACGGCGGAATGCGGTCCACACTTCGCGCAGGGCAAGGCGCATGCGCTAGTTCTCCCGCTCGGGCATCGGGGCTTCGGCCGAATCATACACGAGCGCCCCCTTGTTGAATTCGAGTGATCGCAGGCCACTGCCGCGTACGAGATCCAGGTCGTGTGTCGCCATCATCACCGCGGTGCCGCTGACGTTGATGTCCCGCAGCAGCTGGAACACCGCGCGGCTGGCCCGGTCATCGAGGTTCCCGGTCGGCTCATCGGCCAGCAGCACAAACGGATCGTTGACGAGCGCTCTCGCGATGGCGACGCGCTGCTGCTCTCCACCTGAGAGTTCATTCGGCATGGCCTGCATCTTCGCCGCCAGCCCCACACGCTCCAGCACCTTCTGTACCTTGGCGGGAATGGCTTTCGGCGGCGCGCCGGTGACCTCGAGCGCGAACGCGACGTTGTCCCACGCCGTGCGGTCCTCGAGCAGACGGAAATCCTGAAACACGATGCCGAGCTTCCGGCGCAGCCTGGTCACGTCACCGCGCGCTGCGGCCAGTGAGCTGAGGCCGCTGATGCGCACTTCACCGGACGATGGCAGTTCGTCCATGTAGCAGAGCCGCAGGATGGTGCTCTTCCCGGCGCCGCTTGGTCCGGTGAGAAACACGAAGTCGCCACGTGCCGCCGTAAAGCTGACTTTCTGCAGGCCGCCGCTGCCACGTTGCCACGACTTGGTGACGGTGGTGAATTTGATGATCGGCTGGCCGCTGCTCACGACAATGCCTGGGCGAAGTCAGCGATCAGGTCGCGAACGTCCTCGATTCCGACGCTCACTCTGAGGAATCCGTCCGGAATGCCGAGCGCAGCGCGGGCCGCGGGGGTCATGTGCGCGTGCGACGTGAACCGCGGCTCGCAGATCAGCGAGTCGACGCCGCCCAGCGATGTGGCATGCAGCACCAGTCCGAGTCGCGCGACCATCCGGTCGGCTGCGGCGGCGCCGCCGCTGAGCTCGAGCGCCAGCATGCCGCCGAACCCATCCATCGTGGCCGCGGCGAGCGCGTGGTCGGCATGGGACGGCAAGCCGGGATAATGCACCGTCGCGAACGCGGGGTGCGACGCACACCACTGTGCGAGCGCCATCGCGTTTTCATTCGCACGCTGCACACGCACGTGCAGCGTCTTCATGCCGCGCTCGAGCAGCCAGCATGCGAACGGATCCGGCGCCTGGCCCCACACCATCATCTTCTGTGTCACTTCAGCGATGAACGCCCGCGTGCCAAAGACGGCACCGCCGAGAATGTCATGGTGACCGTTGAGGTACTTCGTTGTTGATGCAATGACGATGTCGGCGCCATGCTCCAGCGGGCGCAGGTTGACCGGGCTTGCAAACGTGGAGTCCACGACGAGCGCGATTCCACTCTCTCGCGTCAGCTGACTGAGCGGCCGCAGGTCCACCAGTCGGCAGGTGGGGTTCACGGGCGTCTCCACGAACAGGCCCCGCGTGGTGGGTCGCAGCTGCTGACGCCAGTGCCGTGGTTCGAGTGGATCCACGAACGTCACCTCGATACCCAGCTTGGGCAATTCCTCGGTGAACAACCGGTGCGTGCCCCCGTAGATCCACGCGCTGCTGAGCAGATGGTCCCCGGGGCGAAGCAGCGCCAGCATCGCACACGAGGTCGCGCCCATCCCGCTGGATGTGCACACGGCCGCCTCCGCCCCTTCGAGGGCTGCGAGGCGCTCCTGTGCCAATACGATCGTGGGTGTGTTCGCATACCGCGTGTACAGCGGAACCGACGCGACGCCGCGTGGCTGCTCGAAGTTCACGCCCTGCACCAGCGGTGGCGCGACCGGTCCGGTGCCATCGGACACGCGCCCCGCATGGACCGCGCGCGTGGCGAAATGCATCGTGCGGATGGAATCGTCCTTCATCGCGTCATCCCAGGAGTTCGGTACGTGCCGGCAATGGACCGCGATCCATGTCCGGCTTCACGAGTTTGACCACATCACTGACCATCAGGCCCGCGACGTCGCGGACGACCACGCCGCCACGCGGCACTTCGTCGTCGATGATCACCGGCGCGAGTTCCTTGCGCCGCGGCCCATGAATGAACACCAGTTCATCCTCGACGAGCATGCGCAGCGACGCTTCCTCGCGGTTCATGCTGATCGCTGGTCCGCGTTCAGCATCGCCGCGTCGGGTGGCGTGGAACCCCACGACCTGCAGTGGTGGATTGTAGAGATCGGTCTGTCGGCGCATCGCGGTCCCGTGTCAGTGATGCCGGAGAGGATGAAAACCGGCAGTCGTCTCGATCACCAGCCGACGACGCGCCAGGGCGACCAGGCGGTTGTGCAGGTCCAGTGTCGCTGTCCCGGCAAACGACGCTATGGTCTCCACGTCGCCACCGCCTGACGTGTGTACCAGCTGCCAGACGAACTGTTCGTCGGGGTCGACGATGCCGATGAGCCGCACCGACCCGTCAGCCGACTCCGCGATGAGCGCCAGTCCATGGCGCTCCAGCACGGGCTCGAGCGCTTCCAGATGCGCTTCGGCAAGCCCCCGGAACATGAAATAGCTCGGCGCGTGCGGCGCAGGTGCGCCGGAGGGAAGACCGGCGCCAAAGCGGAGCAGCAGCTGGGCCACGATCTCATCTGCGCAACTGAAGTCCAGGACGCCAACGTGTGAGAAATCGATCACGGCAAGTCGCTGTCCCGGCATGTCGGAGAGCATCGTCTCGAGCTGGCCGCGCACGGCGCGACCCGTGGCTCGCGTCACGAGATTGCTGTACAGGTCGCACTCTGCCCGTGCGAGCGCCACACGCAGGTCGAGCGGGAGCGGCGTCAGCATCACGGTGTGACCAGTTGCGGGATCGTGATCTGCATTTGTGCACCTGGAAAGCGAGGGAGGTTCTCGAGCAACGGCGGGTCCTTGTGCCAGGTCGGATTGATCGTCAGCCGTGCCGTGCCGCTGCGCATGGTGAACTGCGCATCCCATTTCGTCACGTAGCGACGGATGCCAGCAAGCCCCTGCCCGCGCCCCGGATCGTGAAAACGACTCGTCGCACGGAGCACGGCAGCCTCGAGTGCGGCGCCATCATCGAAGCGGCTGTCCTGACCGCGCGTCGCAGCCATTGAATTGCGGAAGCCAATCCCCGAGTCGCTGACCGCAATCATGACCACGCGTCGCCCAAGCCGCTTCTGCCAATCATAGGTCTGGACCGCCACCCAGCCTGGCCCACCCGCATGCTCGATGATGTTCTGGCAACTCTCGGAGAGCACGACGGAAAACCCGATCGCTCCGCTGGGCGGAAATCCGAGTGCCTCCATGATGGCCTTGGAACGATCCTGTATGTGCGCAACGACGTGTTGCACGTCCTCGCTCTGCGCGATCGGCGTGATCTCGAGAAAGAAGTTCGAATCGCCACTGCGCGACTTCGGCACCGGGCGTGTGAACTCGATCAACTTCTCAGCGTGCCGGAAGAACCCCGCCCTGGCCCAGTAGCTGGCGGTGTTCGCGTCCTCCGGCGGGATGAATTGCGCCCGCTCGCCGCGCGATTGTGCCAGTGTCAGCAACCCGATGAGGCCGAATGGGCTAGCCCACCTCGTGTGCCGCGCGTCCACCAGGACCTTCGCGTCGACCGGCAGCTCGGCAAGCGCTGCGAGGAGCGACTCGAACGTGCCATCGTCCAGTGACGGTGGGACGGTCAGGATGGTGGTCACGACGGGGCAAGCTCTCCGCGGAGGTAGTGTGCCAGGCCCGTCGCACCGCGGTGCCGGACGTTGCGCGCGGCAGCCCGGTGGGCCAGCCGCATCGCCTCCGTGAAGGTAGTGCCTGCAAGCAAATGCGAGAACTGCGTTGCACCCCAGACGTCGCCGCATCCTGTCGGGTCGCCGGGGTCGGTCTCGAGCAGGTTGCCATCGATCGGTACGAGGGCAGTCCGCACGGCGCTGAAGGCAGAGCTCGCGACCGGCGTCGCAACGTCTGCAAGGTGCTCGAATCCGGGGGCGGCGAAATACACCGCACCCCGCTTCCCAAGGGTCACGCAGAGTAGATGCACGCCGTTGGCCAGCGCCGTTGCGGCCAGTGCCATCGGATCAGCTGCCATCAGCTGCATCTCGTCCTCGTTGACCTGCAGCACATCGCAGCACCGACACCAGGCGGCAGCGTCTGCGAGCGGTTCCGGAATGCGCAGGCCACTGGCGTCCACGCCGAGCATCTTGGAATGAAGGTCGCAGTAGATCGGGCCCTGGAAGTGGGCGCGCAGCAACTGCATCGTCTCGAGGTCCAGCTCCCAGCCGGCGATGAAATTCACGTACAGCGCATCCAGATCCGCGAGCAACGGTCGCAGGCCGAGCCACGACCAGGGCGGCACACCACCGGTGAGTACTTCCGTGCGGCGTTCGTCGCTGATGTAGCGCAGTTCGACGCGGTTGTTGGGCTGCGCGACTTCGATCAGCGCAGCGTCTGGCGCAGCGCGGCGCAATGTGCCGATGAATTCGGTGGCCTGCCGATGCAGGTCTGCGCCGACCTTGATGAGCGGCACGATCTCCCACGTGTCCGGGAGCGCGGCATCGAGCGCCGAGAGCGCATACGTGATCCCACCCCACTCCTGAACGGGCTCGGTCCGGATGTCGCGCCCGTGAATCACGTCCCAGACGAACGTGCCGATGACGCCCAGCCTGCGCCGCCGTGGCGGCGTCACGAGGTGTATGTGCCGGTTTGCGCCCGGAACGCCGCCACGGCACCAACCACGCCAGCGCTGCTTCCGAGTGCGCCGGGGACGATTCTGCATGCGTCCACGGCTGGCGCGAATGCCCTCCGGCGGATCTCGGCGCGGAGCGGCGCAAAGAGCGCTTCGCCGGCATTCACGACGCCGCCCGCCAGCACGACCACTTCAGGATTCAACACGTTGAGCAGGGCGCCGATACCCGCGCCAAGGAATCGTGCGGTCTCGCGCACGACATCGAGCGCCACAAGGTCGCCGGACTTCGCCGCCTTGTAGACCATCTGCGCGGTGACGCGCTCCAGCTTGCCCTCGCACATCGTGAGCAGCGCGCCTTCGACTTCGCCAAGCAGTGCTTCGCGCGCCCGCTCGGCGATCGCGGTGCCTGAGGCGTAGGCCTCGAGGCAACCGTAGTTGCCGCAGCCGCACCGGCGCCCGGTGGAATCGATCGTCATGTGGCCGATCTCGCCGGCCACATCCGATGCGCCGTGATACAGCTTGCCATCGATGATGATGCCGCCACCGATGCCGGTGCCGATCGTGACGCCGATCACGTTGCGCGCACCCGTTGCCGCACCCGTCCACGCTTCGCCAAGCGTCGCGCAATTGGCGTCGTTGTCGAGTGTGGTCGTGAGTCCGGTTGCGGACTGGATACGGTCGCGCAACGGAAACATCTTCCAGCCCAGGTTCGGCGCCGTGATGATGACGCCAGCCGCGCGGTCCAGCGGTCCCGGTGCACCGACTCCAATGCCGAGAAAGTTCTCGCGCGCGGCACCGGTCTCCGCCGATGTCAGGGCAATCACGTCCTCGATCATTTGCGTCATCCGGTCGACCACCGAGTCGGCACCCTGTGTTGCGTACGTCGGTTGCGTGCGGAACGCGATTTCACGTGAGCCATCCTCGGGCATGGCTCCCACCACGATGTTGGTGCCGCCGAGATCGACGCCGATGATGTAACTGGGCTGCGTGGGCATGAGGCGACGTGGGCAGGGGAGTGGAGTCAGTCGTGGAGCAATGGTGCGAGTGCATCGGCCACGCTGCGCGTGGAAATCTCGCGCATGCAGCGGAAATGACCACGGGGGCAGCGCTGCGGACCGTGGGCGGAGCAGGGCCGGCAGTCGAGCCCGGGCGCGTGCTCGACGATCGCGTGCCGCTGCGCCAGCGGACCGAAGCCGAAGGCCGGCAGCGTCGGCCCGAAGATGGTCACCGTTGGCGTGCCCATCGCGCTGGCCAGATGCTGCGGCAACGAATCATTCGTGATCAGCGCCGCAGCGCGACCGATCAACTCCGCCGATGCGAGCAAAGACAGGCGTCCCGTGGCGTCCAGCACGCGATCGGGAGCGACGGTGGCGATGGCGCGGGCGAGCGGCCGGTCCTCCACGCCGCCAATGACGACGATGCCGTGCTGCGCCGGCAGGTCTGCCACGAGCGCAGCAAAGTCGGGCCACCGCTTCGTGGCCCACACGCTGCCAGGCGCCAGCGACACGAACCGCGCTCCGCGGAACGGTGCCGTCAGCAGCAGCGCATCGACCGCGTCGCGGTCCTGTCCAGACGGGACCAGCGACGGTGCCGGCGTGCGCACTGCCGCGTCGCCGACGGCAAGCTGGAACAGGCGTGTGGCATGATGCCAATCACTCCGGTACGGCACTCGGCTGGTGTACAGGCGTGCGCCACCCGATGTGTCGAAGCCGACGCGCACAGGGATGCGTGCCAGCCACGCCAGCGCTGCGCTGCGCCACGAGCCCTGCGCGAGATACGCGGCGCCATAGCCGACGTCGCGCAGCGTTGCAGCCAGGCGGCGGAGGCCACCAACGCCGGACTCCGCGCCACGCTTGTCGTACCGGATCACGCGGCGAACCGCGGGATGTCCCTCGAGGAGCGCGGCGCCGGCGGGAGTCGTCACGACGTCCACCGGCCCGAGCGTGGCGAGATGGCTCAGCAGCGGCGTAGTGAGCACGACGTCGCCAAGAAACGACGTTTGCACGACAAGGGCGGCGCGTGCGGCGTCGCCCAAGCGTCAATCCACCTGCAGCACGGCGAGAAACGCTTCCTGCGGGATTTCCACCGCGCCCACCTGCTTCATGCGCTTTTTCCCTTCCTTCTGCTTCTCGAGCAACTTGCGCTTGCGGCTGATGTCGCCGCCGTAGCATTTCGCGAGGACGTCCTTTCGGAGCGCCTTGACCGTCGTGCGGGCGACGATCTTCATGCCGATGGCCGCCTGGATCGCAACTTCGAACAGCTGCCGCGGAATCAGGTCCTTGAGCTTCTCGGCAATCTTCCGGCCCTGTTCTTCCGACTTGTCGCGATGGATGATCACGCTGAACGCGTCGATCGGGTCGCCGTTGATCAGCATGTCCAGCTTGACCAGTTCACTGGGGCGGTAGTCGAGCATCTCGTAATCGAGGCTCGCGTAGCCGCGGCTGATCGTCTTCAGCTTGTCGAAGAAATCGAGGATGATCTCGCCGAGCGGGAATTCCCAGTCGAATTCGACGCGTTTCGTGTCGAGGTACGACATGTTCTTGTAGATCCCGCGACGATCCGTCCCGAGCGTCATGATCGGGCCGATGTACTCCACCGGCGCCATGATCCGCGCCTTGACGTACGGTTCCTCGACGCGGTTGACCGTCGAGGCGTGCGGCATGCGTGACGGGTTCTCGATCAACTCCATCGACCCGTCTTCACGGTAGACATGGTATTCGACGCTTGGCACCGTGGTGACGAGGTCGAGGTTGTATTCGCGTTCGAGCCGCTCCTGCACGATCTCCATGTGCAGCAGCCCGAGGAATCCGCAACGGAACCCGAAGCCGAGGGCAGTGGACGTCTCGGGCGAATACTGCAGCGATGCGTCGTTCAGCTTCATCTTCTCGAGCGCATCCCGCAGCTGCTCGTAGAGCTGTGTGTCGGTGGGATAGATACCGGCAAACACGAAGCTCTTCACTTCCTGATAGCCGGGCAGTCCCTCCGGCGCGCGGTTGACGACGTCGAAGATGGTGTCGCCGGCGCGCGTCTCGCTCACGCTGCGCACGCTCGCCACCACGTAGCCCACTTCGCCGGCCTGCAGACGTTCCGTCGGCACCTGGCGGAGCTGCAGTGAACCCACCTCGGCCACCTCGTACTGATTGTCGCTGGCACCGAAGGTGATCTTCATTCCCTTGCGGATCTCGCCGTCAACCACGCGGATGCTCGGAATTGCGCCGCGGTACTTGTCGTAATAGCTGTCGAAGATCAGCGCGCGGAGCGGGCCGGTGGGGTTGCCCTTCGGCGACGGCACGCGCTTGACGATCTCCTCCAGCAGCTCCGGCACACCGGTGCCTTCCTTGCCGGAGACGGACAGGACGTCCTCCGGCAGGCAGCCGATCAGGTCCACCACTTCCTGACGCCGGCGGTCCGGCTCCGCGCCGGGCAGGTCGATCTTGTTCAAGACCGGGATGATCTCCAGACCGGCATCCATCGCCAGGAAGAGATTCGAGAGCGTCTGTGCCTGGATGCCCTGGCTGGCATCGACCACGAGGATTGCGCCTTCGCAGGCCGCAAGAGACCGGGAAACTTCGTAGGTGAAGTCCACATGCCCGGGCGTGTCGATCAGGTTCAGCTCATACTCGTCGCCGGCGCGCGTGGTGTACTGCATGCGCACCGCGTTGAGCTTGATCGTGATGCCGCGCTCGCGCTCGAGGTCGAGGGTGTCCAGCACCTGGCTCTTCATCTCGCGCTTCTGCAGGGTGCCTGTCATCTCGATCAGGCGGTCGGCGAGGGTCGACTTGCCGTGGTCGATGTGGGCGACGATGCAGAAGTTGCGGATGCGGTCGAGCGACGACATGAGGCAGGGGCTGAAGCGAGGGGCGGCGGCGCCGCGACGAGCCCGAATCTAGCACACCGCGGGCACCCGCCGTCCTTCCGGGACGAAGACGGGGTAAGTTGTGCGCTGTGCCGGGGTTGCCCCACCGGCGCGAACGCGCCCGTCACCGGCTCTGATTCCCCCGCATGGCCCTCTCGACCCAGAACCGCCCCGATCTGCTTGATCCCGCTGTGCTGACCGCACTCGGTGGCCTCGAGGTGCGCGCGCGATGGCTGGTCGACGGGTTTCTCACCGGCTTGCACCGCTCGCCGCGCAAGGGTTTCAGCGTCGAATTCGCCGAGCACCGGCCGTATCAGCCGGGCGACGATCTGCGCTACATCGACTGGAAGATCGCCGCGCGCACCGATCGATGGGTGGTGAAGCAATTCGAGGAGGAAACGAACCTCCGCGCCATCGTGTTGCTCGATGTGAGCCGGTCGATGCAGTGGAAGAGTGCCGGAGCGTCCGTCACGAAGCAGGCCTATGCCGAGCAGCTCGCTGCCGCACTCTCGCTGCTGTTGCTCAAGCAGCGCGACGCAGTGGGCCTGATCCGCTTCGATGATGCGGTACGCACCGTCGTGCCACCACGCGCGCGGCCGGCGCATTTTCAGCGACTGATCGGTGCGATGCTCGAGCAGGGCTCCGGTCGCGAATCGCGCCTTGACCTGGCGTTGCAGCAGGCGTCGCAGCTCATCCGACGCCCCGGTCTCGTGATCATCATCTCGGACCTGCTGGTGGACCCCGGGACTGTCACGCCGGGAATGCGCGCCATGCGAGCGGCCGGACACGACGTGCTCGCGATGCACATCATGGACCCGGGTGAACGCATACTCGATGCATCGACCGATGCACGGTTCGTGGACTCGGAGACCGGCGTGGAAGTCGCGGCCAGCGCGCGCGAAATCCGCGCGGCATACAACGCGGCCGTGGAAGCGGCAATCGCGGCGTGGCGTACGGCATTCGTCGAGCAGGGTGGGCGCTATGCGCTCTGCGACACCAGCGAGCCTTTCGCCTTGCCGTTGCACCGCGCGTTCGCGGCGCGCGACAGCGCACGAGGCTGAGCGGACCCCGTGGCCTTTCTTGCCCCACTCTGGCTCTCACTGGCTGCCCTCGCTGCCGTGCCGGTGCTGTTGCATCTCCTGCGGCGGAACATCGGTGCACGACTCGAGTTTCCCGCCGTGCGGTATCTGCTGAGCGCCGAGCGGGATTCGAGCCGCGATGTCCGCGCCAAGAACCTGCTGCTGCTCCTCCTGCGGATCCTCATCGTGGTGCTGGTGGCGCTCGCTGCGGCCAAGCCGGTCTGGACCCGTGGCGAAGGCACGCCGCGCGCACTCGCGATCGTACTGGACAACTCGCTCAGCACGAGCGCCATCGTGGACGGCGCGCCCGTGCTCGAGCGGCTCACGACAGCGGCGCGTGCACTGCGTGCCGCCTCCGGATCTGCGGAGCGGGTCTGGCTCATCACCGCGGACGGCACGGTGCACACCGGCGCCGACGCGGTTGATGCAGCGCTCTCGCGCGTCATCGCGCTGCCGGCGGCGGGTCGGCTCGACGTCGCGTTGCGCACGGCGATCCAGCTCACACAGAGCGCCGGTACCGAGGGCGGGGCCGTGGCCGTCATCACCGACGGTCAGCGGACCGCATGGCCGGGCGACATCCCGGTGTCATCGACACCGATCCGGATCTACGTTCCGCCGCTCGCACCACCACCAAATGGCGCGATTCTTTCCGCCACCGCACTTCCGCAGTGGTGGACGCCGCGTGGAGCACTCGAACTCACCGTGCAGCCGGTTCGTGACTCCACGGCGTGGCGGGTCGCGATCGGCGACAACACTCTCGCGCGTGGTGTGATCGTGCGCAACGCCGGTGATTCGACCGCCACGTTGCGGATTCCACTGGTTGGCAGCGGGACGGGATGGCAGGCGCTCTCGGTGAGCATCGAACCGTCGGGTGTCGGCGCGGATGACCATGCCATCGTCCCGATTGTCGTGGGCAGCGCGCCCTCCGTGCGCGACGCGGCCGGCGAGTACGTCGGCGCGGCGGTTGCGGCACTGCGCGAGAATGGCCGCGTGCGCGGGGGCGGCGGAGCGGCCGTAACGATTGCCACCGCAGCCGGCGTGGCATCGCTGCCCGCCCTGATTCTGCCACCCGTGGACGCCGGCGGGCTGTCGGCGGCCAACAGTGCGCTGGCGCGGCTTGGCGTACCGTGGCGCTTCGGTGCGGAACAGCGGGGCGCGCAGCTCGCGCGCGGTGCGCAAGCCGATTTGCGCGGCGATACGGCGATTCGCGTGACACGCTGGTTTCCGCTCATCGCGCAGGGCACGGCGCTCGGTGACACCGTGTCCGTCGTGGCCGGGGCGCCGTGGATGGTCCGAGGACCACGGTGGATGGTGGTTGGATCGGCACTCGAGCCAGGCAGTACGACGCTCCCCGTCCGCGCGGCGTTCGTGCCCTGGCTGGCCGACGCGATCAGCAATCTGGCATCCGGCACGACCGCGGCAACGTTGGTGACGGCCGGTGCGCCACTGACGCCACCAGTCGGTGCCACCGAACTGCGAAGCGCGGATGGCACGGCGACGTACCCTGTGACCGGGGCGCCGATGACAGCACCCGGCACACCGGGACTGTGGTTCTGGGCGCGCGGCGCCGACGTGCTGGGCGGTGTCGGCGTGCAGATCGCCGCCGGTGAACCGCTTCTTGCGCGCGCCGGCAACGAGGAGTTGCAGGCGCGATTTGATGGTCCGTCTCACGCTGTGGTGTCGGCGGATGTTCCCGCGATGCTCCGCAGCGTTCGCATGTCGGGCGCAACCCGGCCGCTTGCGCTTCCACTCCTCGCGCTCGCCCTCCTCGCAGTGCTCGCGGAGGCCTTTGTCTCCGGGCGCTATCGGACGCGCGGTTCCGGCGCCGTCGACTCTCTCGCGCGCGCTGCCTGATGGCTCTTCCAACACTGCTCGACGCGGTTGAACGCTTGCCTCAGTTCTCCCGTGTGTACAACAGTCTGCCGGCACCGCAGCGCGTCCTGACCATTGCGGGGCTGCACGGGTCGTCCGACGCGGTGATGGTGGCGGCGCTCAGTCGGCGACTGACGGGTCGCGTGATTGTCGTCGTCACGGATGCGTTGCCGGACGCCGAACGATGGCTGGCCGACCTGTCAGCACTCGCCGACGCGGAGGGGATTGCGCTCTATCCTCCGCGCGAAGGGTTCGGCGAGGTGGAACCGCATGCCGAGGTTGCGGGCGAGCGCGTGGAAACCCTCGAGCGACTCTCGCGCGGCGCCGTGCGGCTGCTGCTCACGACGTCGCGCGCCCTGATGGAGAAGACGCAGCTTGCACTCGCCGTGTCCCGCGCGCGCCTGGAATTGCGCAAGGGCGATGCATGGCGCCTCGAGGCACTCTCGGAGCACCTTGACGCGCACGGGTTCGATCGCGTCGAGATGGTCGACGACGTGGGACAGTACAGTGTGCGCGGCGGCATCTTCGACATCTACAGCTTCGGGATGGCGGAGCCGGTGCGCCTCGAGTTCTGGGGCGACGAGATCGTCGAGTTGCGGCACTTCGACCTGCTCACGCAGCGGAGCACACGTGACGCGACGGTGGCGTTGGTGCTGCCGGTGGACATCCCTGCCACCGATGCCGGTGACTCGGCCTATGAACGGGTAACCGTGGCCGACCTGCTGCCGCCGGACACGCTGGTGGTGCAGCCGCTTGGCACCAGCATCGAGCCTGAACTGCGTCGCACGTGGGACGAGGCACACCACCACGTGGAGCTGGCGCGCTGCCGGGGCGAGGACGCCCCCGCGCGCGATCGGCTCTTCGAGCAACCGGAAACAACGCGCGCCAGGCTGCGCAAGTTCGGCACGCTGCACCTGATCGATCCCGCGTCGGAGACGATCGATGTGGGATTCCCGCTGCGGGCGCCGGAAGTCGTGGGCCGCGACATGGCCGCGCTCCGGAAGCTGATCCTCGCCGGCGTGCCGACGCTCATCCTCTGCGACAACGGCGGCCAGCTGGAGCGACTCGAGGAGCTCCTCGAGGATCGCGGCCGGCAGACGCAGGCCACGCTGGCGCTCGGCGTGCTCGGTGCCGGCTTCCTGTTGCCGGCGGTGGAGGGTCGCGAGGGGCTGCGCGTCCTCACCGACCACGAGATCTTCCGTCGCGAGCGCCGCATCCGGCGCGCGCGGAAATACGGTGGTGGCGCGGCACTGGACGTCGTCACGGCACTGCGCAGCGGTGACTACGTCGTGCACCTCGATCACGGCATCGGCATCTATCGTGGGATGTCGAAGATCTTCGTCGGCGAGAGCACGGTGGAGGTGGCCGTCATCGAGTACGAGGGCGGCGATCGCCTGAACGTGCCGCTGTATCGCATCGACCAGGTGGAACGGTATCGCGCCGCCGGTGATGTGAGTGCCGACGCGCCGCCCCCGAGGCTGCACACACTCGGCGGACGGAAGTGGAGTCAGCAGCGCGACAAGACCCGCGCGGCGATTCTCGAGATGACGCACGAGCTGCTGGATCTGTACGCGCGGCGACGGATCGCGAGCCGACCGCCGCACGTACCGGACACCACGTGGCAGATGCAGCTCGAGAGCGGGTTCCTGTTCGAGGATACGCCCGATCAGCGCCGTGCGACCAGCGACGTGAAGCACGACATGGAAGGCGGCCGCCCGATGGACCGGCTGCTGGTGGGCGATGTTGGCTATGGCAAGACGGAGATCGCGGTCCGCGCGGCCTTCAAGGCGGTGCAGAGCGGACGGCAGGTTGCGGTGCTCGTCCCGACGACGATTCTCGCCGATCAGCATGTCCGCACCTTCGGGGAACGCCTGGCCGATTTTCCCGTCGTGATCGAGGAATTGAGCCGTTTCCGGAGCCAGAAGGAACAGGCGACGACGCTTGAACGGCTCAGGAAGAAGGAAGTGGACATCGTCATTGGCACACACCGGCTGCTCGGTGAGGACGTCGTCTTCGGTGACCTTGGCCTGATCATCGTGGACGAAGAGCATCGGTTCGGCGTGAAGCACAAGGAGCGGTTGAAGCAGCTGAAGATGGAGACCGATGTCCTCACGCTGACCGCAACGCCGATTCCGCGCACCCTGCATCAGTCGCTGGCAGGGCTGCGCGACATGACGTTGATGCAGACCCCGCCGCGCGATCGCAGCCCGGTGCTCACGTATGTGGAGCCGAATGACGACGCGCTGATCGAGGAAGCGATCAACCGTGAACTCGATCGTGGCGGGCAGTGCTTCTTCGTGCACAACAGGATCGAGACGATTCTCGCCGTGGCGGATCATCTCGCGCGCCTCGTGCCGCGGGCACGGATCGTGGTCGGGCACGGGCAGATGAAGGAGCGCGACCTGGAAGAAGTGATGCGCAAGTTCGTGCGTGGCGAGGCGGATGTGCTGGTGAGCACGATGATCGTCGAGAGTGGGCTCGACGTCTCGAACGCGAACACGATGTTCGTGGACCGTGCCGATCACTTCGGGCTCGCGCAGCTCTACCAACTGCGCGGTCGCGTCGGGCGCTCGCACCGGAGAGCGTATTGCTACCTGCTCGTGCCGGATATCGTCGACCAGGATGCAGAGCGCCGCCTCCGCGTGCTCGAGCATCACACGGAGCTCGGCAGCGGCTATCGGATCGCGCTCAAGGACATGGAACTCCGCGGTGCCGGCAACCTGCTCGGCCCCGAACAGAGCGGGTTCGTGCATGCGGTCGGCTTCGACCTGTATCTCCGCCTGCTGGAGGAGACGGTGACGCGGATCCAGCGCGGTGGGTCGGCTCCTCCGCCACAACCGGCGGATGTCTCGCTGGATGTGCCGGCATTCCTGCCCGATGACTATGTCCCCATGCAGGACCTCAAGCTCGACATCTATCGGCGCCTGACCAAGGCGCCCGATGCCGCCGCGATCGAAGCCCTCGCCTCCGAGGTCCGGGATCGCTTCGGGCCACTGCCTGCCGCCGCCGCCGCCTATTTCGATCTGGCACAACTGCGCCTGCTCGGGGGTAACCTCGGGATCGAGGCTATGCTGGTGCGGGGGGACGAAGGGCGTATTACGTTTCGCGCCGACGCCGTGCCCCGCATGAAGGGGCTCAGTGCCGCCTTCCACGATGTGCAGTTCCGGGCCGAGGTGCGCCGTGCGCAACCGCTGACGCTCAAGCTCACGCGCCTCGGGGGTGCTGCGGTCCTCCAGGGCCTCGTCCGTTCGTTACGCAGTCTGAGTCGCTGATCGCTGGTCGCGTGGCTGCATCTCCCGGCCGCCGTCACAGACTTCACCCGTATCCCGTTCCCTCGAATGAAAAGACTTGTCATCGCCGTCATTGCCGTCGGCGCCCTGACCCAGCTGGCTGGGTGCAACAGTGGTGCACTCAGTGCTCACGCGGACACCGTCGCGAAGGCGGGATCGCAGGAGCTGTCAGTGAAGAAACTGTCCGAGCTGCTCGGCGCCTCGAAGGTTCCCCTGCGCAAGGATGTCGTGCGCGTCGTGGCAGACCTCTGGGTGAATTACCAGCTCCTGGCAAAGGCGGGCGCCACCGGCGACTCGCTGAACGATGCCAAGGCCCTCGATTCCGCACTCTGGGCCCCGATCGCGAATGCGCGGGCACGGAAGTTCTTCGAGGTGGTATCGAAGGGCTGGTCGATTGCACCGGCGGCCGATGGTGAGTCGCGCTACAACAACGGTGAAGTGCTCGCCGCCAGCCACATTCTTCTCCGGGTACCGGAAAAGGGTGCGACGGAGCAGCAGGTGCAGGCCCTGCGCAATCGCGCCGACTCGCTGCGGAAGGAAGTGACGGCGGGCAATTTCTCGCAGATTGCGACGCGTTTCAGCCAGGATCCGGGATCGGCACAGCAGGGCGGTGCGCTCGGTGCCTTCCCGAAGGGGATGATGGCCCCGGAATTCGAGACGGCACTGACGGCCACCAAGCCGGGTGAGATCTCGCCCGTCGTCCAGACACGTTTCGGGTTCCACATCATCTATCGGCCCCTGTATTCAGCCGTGACGCAGAATGTCGCGCAGTTGATGCAGCAGAAGGGCGCTGCGGTCGCCGAGTCGACGTACTGGGCCCGTCTCGAGGCCGCGAACTCCGTGAGCGTGAAGAGCGATGCCCCGAAGATGGCGCGTGACGTCGTCGGTGACCTGGACGGATACCGCACCAGCAAGATGGTCATCGGATCGTCCAAGCGCGGCGACTTCACCGCCAGTCAGCTGGTCCGCTGGATTGATGCCTATCCACCGGAGCAGGGCCTCGTCCCGCAGATCCAGAACGCGCCGGACACGATCATCCCGACGCTGATCAAGAACTTCATGCGCAACGAGTTGTTCCTCGCCCAGGCCGACAGCGCGAAGGTCGACCTGAGTGACCAGGAGAAGAGCCAGATCCGGGCTGAGTTCCGGACGCTGGTGATCAACTCGTGGACGCAGCTGGGTGTCGCGCCGGGTCAACTCTCCGACAGTGCCAAGACCGTGGCCGAGCGCGAAAAGCTCGCATATGGCCGGGTCAGCACGTTCCTCGAGAACATGCTCGTGAAGGATGGTGCATTCGTGCCGATTGCACGCTCCATGGATCTGATGCTCCGGATGCGGTTCCCCGGTGCCAAGATCGTCGATGCCGGCGTGGAGCGCGCACTGGAAGCCGCCACCAAGCTCCGTGGTTCGGCCGATTCGACGCGTGCAGCGAACCAGCCGGCCTCGGCTGTGCCGATGCCTGGATCGTCGCCTGCGCGCCCTCCCACACCCGCGCCGGCCGCCAAGCCGTAACGGTCGCATCGCCTGTATCTGACGGGGGGGCGCAAGGGTCGCGCTCCCCCGTTCTACATTCTGTCGTGTGGCGCGGACCTCAGCCGCCCCGTCCCGAACCGACGCCACGCCTGCCGGGTACTCTGACGCATGACTCGATCGCTCACGCTGCTTCTCGCCTCACTGTGCGGCGCATCCGCGCTGCACGCACAGATCCCGTCGGCACGTCGTGCGGGACCGCCGGTGGTCGCGGTGGATCGCGTGATTGCGATCGCTGGCGATCATCCGATCCTGTGGAGTGAAGTGCTCGAGGAGTACAACACCCGCCGCGCCCAGGGGATGCCGATCCCCGATGACACGGTCGAGCACCGCAAGCTGATCGAGAAGATCATCGACGATATCATCGACGCCGAAGTGCTCGTCCAGAAAGCAGTGGTCGAGAAGGTGGAAGTCAACGATGGCGACGTCACGCCGGAAGTCGAGACACAGCTCAAGCGGATCCGCGATCAGTTCAAGAGTGACCAGGAATTCCGTGCGGCTCTGGCGGGGGCGGGGTTCGGCACGCCGGAGGAGTACCGCAGGACGCTGCTCGATGCCGCGAAGCGCAATCAGGTGCAGCGGAAGCTCATCGAGAAGATGAAGGCCGACGGCGCGCTGGTCCGTGCCGTGGTGTCCGAGGCGGATGTGATCGACAGCTACGAGAAGAATCGCACCACGCTGCCAAAGCGCCCGGCGCAGGTGACGTTTCGCCAGATCATCATCAGTCCGGCACCGAGTCCGGAAGCGAAGGCCCGCGCTCGCGCCAAGATCGATTCGCTGCTCCTGGAAATTCAGCGCGGCGGCAACTTCGAACTGATTGCGAAACGCGAAAGCATGGACCCGTCAAACAGGGAGACGGGGGGCGATCTGGGCTGGAATCGTCGGGGCAACATGGTGCCGGAGTTCGATCGCATGATGTTTGCGCTGCCGCCGGGGGTCGTCAGTCCAGTGGTGGAAACGACATTCGGTTTTCACCTGATCCGGGTGGACAAGGTCCAGCCCGCGGAGGTGAAGGCGCGGCATATCCTCATCACGCCGGCACTGGATTCCACCGACGAGCGACGTGCGTTCACCCTCGCTGACAGTGTCGCCAAGGCCTGGCGCAGCGGGTCACGCTATGACTCGCTCAGTGCGCGTTTTCATGACCCCGACGAAGTGCGCGCGTTCAATGATCCCTTTCCGCGCAGCGAGTTGCCCGGTGCCTACGTCCAGGCGTTGAACGGCCTCAAGCCGAACGAGATCAGTGCACCGTTCGCGATCGAGAACCAGCGCCGCGGCACGAAGAAGTTCGTCGTGTTTCAGCTGCTGACGACGCAGGAGGAGGGCCTCTATTCCGTTGGTGAAGTGCGCGAGCGGATCCGCGCGCAGTTGGTCGAGGAGCGTTCGATGCGCCGTTTCATCGATCGCCTGCGTGCCGGCACATTCGTGCTGCGGCACCCCATTCCGGCGCTGCCGGCAAAGGTGGCGGCAGAGGAGCCGCCGCCAGTGTGATTCAGGGTCGTCAGCCGTGACGGGTCGCCGTCCGCGCCTTGCGGTCACGCTGGGCGATCCACGCGGGATCGGACCCGAGCTGGTTCAGGCGATGCTCGACGACGACGCGGTGGCTGACGCCTGCGACCTGCTGGTGGTCGGGCCGCGCGGAACGGAAGTCGACGTGCACGAGAGCATCGGCGTCTGGACCCCTGGCGGCGACGCGGCGCGCGCCGGCCGGCTTGCCGGCGACGCCGTCGTGCGCGCGGTGGAACTCGCGCAGTCTGGCGCCGTGCGAGGGATCGTCACCGCGCCGATCGACAAGCATGCGTTGCTGCTTGGCGGCTTCGACGCTCCGGGCCACACCGAGCTGCTGGCCGAGCTGACGGGGCGTCCGACGGCGATGATGCTCGCGAGTGACTCGTTGCGAGTCGTGCTCGCGACAACCCATCTGGCGCTGCGCGACGTGCCCGACGCGCTGACCGCCGATGCGCTCCGCGAGGCGATCCGACTGACACGTGAGGGGCTGCGGCACTGGTTTCACATCGCAGAGCCGCGCATCGCCCTGTGTGCCCTGAACCCGCATGCCGGTGATGGGCGTCGTTTTGGGCATGAGGACGAGGACCTGCTTGCACCCATCGCGGTCGAGCTCGGTGTTTCTGGCCCGTTCCCGGCCGACACGGTTTTCGTGCGCGCGCTTCGGGGGGAGTTCGATGCGGTGATTGCCCCGTATCATGACGTCGGCATGACGGCGATCAAGGTGGCTTCGTTCGGCAGCGGCGTGAACGTGACGCTTGGCCTGCCGTTCCCTCGCACGTCACCCGACCATGGGACGGCGCTGGACATCGCCGGTCAGGGGATCGCGGACGCTTCCAGCTTTCGCCACGCCGTGCTCCTCTGCGCACGGCTCGCCAGGTCGCAGACGACGGGCTGAGCAGCGTGACGCGGCGCCCGGGCCGGGCGTCTAGACGACGAGCGCACCACCTCTCCGTTCACCGGTGGATTGGCCAGCAACCCACCCGGTTGGCAGCCAGTCCCTCGTCTGCTCCACAGGCTGCACATGGCATCACTCGACAAGTTCCTGGTGGCACTGGGAACCGCGCCGCCAACGACACTCGTACTCTATGAAGGCGCTGCGGCGGAGCTGCGGTTCGATGGCGGAACGCGCCCCATCACGAAGCAGTCGCTGACGGCGGAACAGATTGTCGGGCTGTTGCGCGAGATCGCGCCGGCGACGTTGCAGGCTGCCGTCATGCAGGGCGGGCCGGCGCGCTTTCCGTACGAGAGCAACGGAGTGCCGGTGGACTGTTCGATCCAGCGCGACGGCGAAGGCCGTGTGGTGGCGCAGATCGTGCCCGCAAGCTCGGCCGACAACGCGTTGCGCGAGGAAGCCACACGATCGCAGGCCACGCCGGCGCTGGCCAGCGGACCGCGACAGGCGCTCGACGAGCTATTGCGCACGCTGTCGGCGGAGAAGGCGAGCGACCTGCATCTGCGCGTTGGTGAGCCGCCGATTCTGCGGCGCGATGGTGAACTGGTGCGGATTCCGGGCGCCGCGCCACTTGGTGGCGATCAGCTCGAGCAGATGTTGCTGGCATCGATGCCGGACATGAATCGTGAGGAGTTTGAGTCGTGCAACGATACCGACTTCGCGATCGACATTCCCGGCGTGGCGCGCTTTCGCGGCAACGTGCTGCGTGATCGATGCGGTGCGGCGGCGGTATTCCGGCTCATTCCGTCCACGATCATCACGGCGGAGCAGCTTGGACTGTCGACCGAAGAGAAGGCCCTCTGCAATCTGACGAAGGGTCTCGTGCTGGTGACGGGGCCGACCGGCAGCGGCAAGAGCACGACCCTCTGCGGGATGATCGACCTGGTCAACCGGACGCGCACGGACCACATCATCACGATCGAGGATCCGATCGAGTTCGTCCACGCGAGCAAGAAGTGCATCATCACGCAACGGCAGGTGGGCGTGCACACCTCGAGCTTCAAGAGCGCGCTGCGTGCGGCATTGCGCGAGGATCCGGACGTGATCCTGGTGGGAGAATTGCGCGATCTCGAGACGATTGCGATCGCGATCGAGACCGCCGAGACCGGACACCTCGTGTTCGGCACGCTGCACACGACCACGGCGCCGAGTACGGTGGATCGCCTGATCGACCAGTTTCCGGCCGATCGGCAGGCCCAGGTCCGGACGATGCTGAGTGAATCACTGAAGGGCGTGATTTCGCAGACGCTGGTGAAGAAGAAGGGGGGCGGACGGGCGGCGGCGCGTGAAGTGCTGCTGGCCAACACCGCCGTGTCGAACCTGATCCGCGAAGGCAAGACGTTCCAGATCCAGACCGTGATGCAGACGTCGAAACGGATTGGCATGGTCACGCTCAACGACGCACTGATCGATCTGGTCGAGAAGGGGCTCGTGGACGCGAACGAGGCGTGGCTCAAGGCGGTGGACAAGACCGCCTTCCAGATGTCGCTGCAGTCGAAAGGGATCACACTCGATCGCGTCGCCGCGTAGCTGCGAGCAGGCCGCGACACCGGTCCCCTGCGCGGCCCGCCGAGGCGGATGGGGTCGCATCGTCCGTGAGGCCGCGCCGGTCACGATGTCCCGGATCCGGGTGCCTCTTGGTCCCCCGGCTAAGTTTCGCACATGTCTATTCGTAATATTGCCATCATTGCGCACGTCGACCACGGCAAGACGACCCTCGTGGATCAGATGCTCCGTCAGGCCGGAGCGTTCCGCGAGAATCAGGTGGTCGCTGAGCGTGTCATGGATTCAAATCCGCTGGAAAAAGAGCGCGGGATCACGATTCTGGCCAAGAACACGTCGATCCGCTGGAAGGACAACAAGATCAACATCATCGACACACCGGGCCACGCCGATTTCGGCGGCGAGGTGGAGCGCATCATGCGCATGGTCGATGGCGTGTTGCTGGTGGTCGATGCCTTCGACGGTCCGATGCCGCAGACCCGTTTCGTGCTGCGCAAGGCGTTCGAACTCGGTCGGGTGCCGATCGTCGTGATCAACAAGATCGATCGTCCGGGTGCCGACCCGATGCGCGTACACGATGAGGTGCTGAGCCTGTTCATCGAACTGGACGCGACGGAGGCGCAGCTGGACGCGCCGGTGGTGTACGCCAGCGCGCGACAGGGCATCGCCACGATGGACATGGACGTCGACGGGACGGACATGAATCCGCTCTTCGATGCCATCCTCAAGTTCGTGCCGCTGCCACCGAACGACGCGACGGGGCCGTTCCAGATGCTCGTGTCGACGATCGACTATTCGAGCTACCTTGGCCGTCTGGGCATCGGGCGTGTCGAGATGGGCAGGGTGAAGGTCGGCGATCAGGTCTCGCTGCTGCAGATGGATCCGACGCAGCCGATCCAGAACAGTCGTGTCACGAAGCTGTTCTGTTTCGAAGGTCTCGAGCGCGTCGAGGTGCAGGAGGCGAGTGCCGGTGAGATCGTGTCGGTGGCGGGCCTGGAGAATGTCGAGATCGGCCTCACGATCACCGACCCGGCATTTCCCGAGCGCCTCGAGGGCATCGCGGTCGAGGAGCCGACGATTTCGGTGGATTTCCAGGTGAACACCTCGGCGTTCGCGGGCAAGGACGGGAAGTACGTGACGTCACGACAGGTGCGTGACCGCTTGATGAAGGAGCTCGAGCGGAACGTGGCGCTGCGTGTCGAGGAGACCGACAACACGGACACGTGGAAGGTGAGCGGTCGTGGCGAGCTGCATCTGTCGATCCTCATGGAGACCATGCGCCGCGAGGGATACGAGTTTCAGGTGTCACGCCCGAAGGTGATCACGCGCGTTGGCGACGATGGCGAGAAGCTCGAGCCGTACGAGGAACTGCTGATCGATGTGCCGGACGACTACGTCGGTGCCGTGATCGAGAAGCTTGGTCCGCGCAAGGCGGAGATGACGGACATGAAGAACCCTGGCCAGGGGATGGTGCGGCTGACGTATCGCATCCCGGCGCGTGGCCTGTTCGGTTATCGGTCGGAGTTCCTGACCGATACTCGTGGCACGGGCATCATGCATCATCGGTTCCTCGAGTATGGCCCATGGTCCGGGGCGCTCGAGGGGCGGACGCGCGGTGTCCTGGTGAGCATGGAGAACGGCACGATCATCGCGTTTGCGCTCGGGAATCTTGGTGAGCGGGCGACGTTGTTCGTTGAGCCGGGTGAGGCCGTGTACGAGGGCATGGTCGTGGGTGAGAATTCGCGGCCGGGTGACATGGACGTGAATCCGACGAAGGAGAAGAAGCTGTCGAACATGCGGAGCAAGTCGTCTGACGATGCGATCGTCCTCGAGCCCCCGCGCATTCACACGCTCGAGAGTGCGCTGGAGTACATCGAGGAGGATGAACTGATCGAAGTGACGCCGAAGTCGATCCGGCTGCGCAAGAAGGTGTTGAACACGATTGACCGGAAGCGGGCGACACGCGACCTGAAGAAGGAGCGCGATCGCGATTGATGGACTGGGTGCCGTGGGCTGCGCGAGGTGCTGCACGGCACGACTTCACGCCAAACGGAGCAGGGGAGAGCGCGGGCATGTCGGAAGCGGCGGGGGATGCAGTGTGGGCATCGATGCGCATTGCGGCGGGGGCGGTTGAGGGGCTGTGCTCTCCCGGCGGGGTGCGTGTGTTGCAGGCGGAGCCGGGCGACGCGGAGGATCCCGACGACGACGATCTTGACGACGACGAGGAGGATCTTGACGACGACGACGACGAGGATGATGACGAGGATGATGACGACGACCTCGATGAGTTCGAGGACGACGAGTTGGACGACGAGGAGGATGATGATGAGGCGGACGAAATCGACTTCACGGACGACCGGTACGGTCGGATTCCCGGCGAGGAAGATTCCGATGCTTGAAGTGCTGTTATTCGGCCCAACGAGGGGTTGACTGGAGGCTGATTCCGGCTATCATTGGGGTCTCCACCGGAAATGGTGTGGAGCGATGTGTTGCGATGCGCGGAGGGTGCGCTCCACACACGACACCAGCTGATTGACAATTGAGAGAGAAGTGTGTGGTGATATCTCGTTTGAGCTGACGGGTTCGTGCTTGTCGGCGAGAGATTGAAAACACGAATTTTATGATTCCGGAACGTCTCATGACGTTCAAGTAATTGGGTGGCGTGAGGCGTTTCGCGAGAGCTAGCAAATTCTTCTTGGAGAGTTTGATCCTGGCTCAGGACGAACGCTGGCGGCGTGCTTAACACATGCAAGTCGAGGGGGCTCAGCAATGGGTCACCGGCGAACGGGTGCGTAACACGTGAGCAACCTGCCTTCGAGTGGGGAATAGCCGGCCCAACGGCCGGGTAATACCGCATACGCTCAGTCCCTGGCATCAGGGGGTGAGGAAACGTTTACGGCTCGGAGAGGGGCTCGCGGCCTATCAGCTAGTTGGTGGGGTCACGGCTTACCAAGGCGACGACGGGT
>JANMNM010000344.1:0-3165 GCA_031373905.1 Gemmatimonadaceae bacterium
CAAGGCCACCATGGAGATGTTCGGCACCACCCGCGTGCTCACCAACGAAACCCGCAGCGTCATCGGCGCCATCAGAAGCCTCCGCGCCTCGGGTGACCTCTTCGTCGCCGGCCTGATCCTGCTCTTCAGCGTGCTCGTCCCGCTGGTCAAGGCCGCACTGCTCGTGCCCATCATCGCGCTGCGCGGAACGCCGATGTCATACCGGCTCTACCGCCTCGTGCAGGCCATCAGCAAATGGTCCATGGCCGACGTGTTCGCTGTGGGCATGCTCATCGCGCTCCTCGTCGCAAAAGGCACCGCCAACCTCTCCGCGATCGCCGGCACGGGGTTCTACTGCTTCGCGGCCTACTGTCTGGTGTCGAACGCCGCGTTTCAGCTCCTGCACATCGAGCCACCCTCACGGGCCTGATCGCGCCGACTCGGTCTCCGGGTTCCGGCGGCGCGACCGCTCGCGAAGCCCGTCAGTGCTGCACCGCCAGCACCTCGAGCACCGCATCCGATGCATCCGTCGTGTCAGCGCCGATCTGCGCCCCCGCCTTGATCAGCAGTCGCGCCACACCGGCGTGATCCCGCGCGCGATCGCCATGCAGTGAACCATGACAACACCAGCCCAGCGGCGTCGCACCGAATTGCGCATCCTTGAGCGTCAACAGCTCGGGCGCGTCGCGATGCTCCAGAATGGCCGCGACCGCAGCTGTCGATCCCTGCCAGGCCGCGGAATGCAACGCCGACCCGAAGTCCTTGCCATGGACGCCCGGATCGAAGCCAAGGGCAAGCATCAGCCGCACCGAGTCGGCATCGCCATCCCACGCGGCATCTGACATGGCGCGTCGTTGCGTGGGCGCGAGCGATGTCATGAGCGTGGGATGCTCCGCGAGCAAAACGCGAGCGGTTGACTCATCGCGCTGCATGGCGGCAAACACGAAACGCTGCGCCAGTGACGCAAACGGCAGCATCACCGCCACCGTCTCCCTATGCTCGAATTGCGCTGCAACGTCCAGCGGCGACCGGTTCGCGCCAATCGTCCACTGATAGATGTGCAGACTGCTCGGCGGCTTCTCACCGTACGCGCCCTGCCCGGTGCGCAGTTCGAGCAACTTTTGCTCGGCGGCCAGCAGGGCGCTGACGCGCGCCGTGAGACCGAGCGCCGCACAGAGGAAGATGTCGGCAGCAGCGCCGCGTTCCACCAGGTACTGTGCGAGCGCATATCGCCCCCGGTCCTTCGCGCAGTCCAGCATCCATTCGGCAGGTGATGACTGGTGGTCCAGATCGCGCGCGTCAATGTCCGCGCCAGCGTCGAGCAACATGTCGACCGCCTCGACCGAACGTGCAAAGTGCAGCGGCGTTTGCCCATCGCCACCACGTTCGTGCACACACTCCGGGTTCGCCGCGATCAGGCGACACAACACATCCACGCGGTCCAGATGCGCGGCGGCGCACGCGTCGATCGTGGCGCCGGCAGCAATGAGCTGTGTCGCCGCAATGCCGGTGGCCGAGTAGAGGGGATGGAAGCCACCGGCCCACCACTCGCTCTTTGCATTCGGGTTCGCGCCAAACTCCAGCAACACCTCAACCATGCCCGCATCGTTCGCGCAGGCAACGATCGGCGGCGAGTTGAAGGCCATCACCGGTGCGTTGATCATCTGACGGAATTCCGCATGCTCCGTGAGCAGGCGACGCAGTGCCGCGGCGTCTCTCCGCTCGAACGCATCATGCGCCCGTTCGATGGGCGAGCGCTGGTCGGCACGAACCGCCTCGATGTGCTGCCGGAGGCGGGGCCATGAATCGAACCCGCATTCGCGGGCGATGACGTACTGCGCATCTGCGAGCGAGATACGCGGTTTGTCGGGTAACGCATCGCGAACGCGGGCGATCGCGTCCGGCTCAGCGCGACCAAATGCCTCAAGCAGCTCTCGCGCCTGGGTCTTTTGCTGGGCGAGGTCCGGACGTGCGGGGAGCGACCGCCGAAACGGGGATGACATGGGAACGCCTCCTTCGATGGTGGCCGGCGTCCGCACGATCGGCCCGAAGAGGGCGACGGTGGGATGCGTGGCTCGCTACTTCGCCGCGGCAGGCGCCTTGCGCGGCGTGATCCGGAACTTCGCGACCGGCAGATTGTCCATGTTCACCATCCCTTCGATCGCTCCGTCTGCACCAAATGCGCCATCGTGCTCGAGCAGCTTTCCCTCTGGCGCAGTCACGCGGAACCGGAGTCGCGTGCCTTCGCGGACAACGTTCGCAATAGGCCCGGATCGCTGACCTGGCACCACCGCCGTTCCGGTGATCGTCGCGCCGCTCTGCGTGAAGGTGTACGTCACCGGCACCACGACCGTACTGTCACCGAGCGGTACGGTCGCCGATCCGCTCCAGACGCCGACGAGGGGCGGAGCGGCAGGCGCTGCCGGTGCTCTGGGTCCGCGTTGTGCAGCCAGCGGACCGGCCAGTGCGGCGAGCAGCGCGACCGCGCGGACGCTGCGAACGAAGGAGTCAGCCATCGGGGATCCGGGGATCTGATGAAAAGGACGCGCTGCCACACCGCGCCGCATCACACAAAGTAACGCGCAACCGTGCATGACTGCCGCGACGGTCGATCGGCGTCGCGCGAGCGAACCGCCGCTGCAGGGACGCATACGCAGCGGTCGGGTGGAGGTTCCACACGGCGCGACGCGCGTGGCACGATACCCCTCTGAACCGCCAACGATCACTCCCCGATTGCCGCCGTTTTCGCCGCGTGGCATGTTCATGCGACCCGGCAGATGCCACGCCCCCTTCGCCCACCGACAATGCGACCTACCAACGCTTTCTCCGCCTGCGCCGCGGTTGCACTGCCCGCCCTGCTGCTCGCGCAGGGCCCGACGTCGCCCCTCGAGCGACGCGTGGACTCGGTGTTCGCCGGATTCAGCCGCACGTCGACACCCGGCTGCGCTATCGGCGTTGATCAGCGTGGCGCGCCACTCATCCGTCGCGCGTACGGCATGGCAAACCTGGAGACGGGCACGCCGTTCACCACCGGCACCATCTCCGAAAGCGGGTCCACCGCAAAGCAGTTCGTCGCGGCGTCGCTCGTCATGCTCGCGCGCGATGGCGTGCTGACGCTCGACGACGACATCACGCGCTGGGTGCCGGAAGCGAAAGGCTTCGGCAAGCGGATCACCATCCGGCACC
>JANMNM010000006.1:0-11430 GCA_031373905.1 Gemmatimonadaceae bacterium
GTCGTACGACGTGAAGGTGCGTGGCGATTCCGGCGCGCCGTGCGACCGTCCGACCGAAGCGATGGACTCGCTTTCGAGCACGCGCGCTTCCGCCGTCAACGCGAGGTCGCGCCGAAGTTGCTCGAAGCGGGACGGATCGAGCCGCGCCGCCTGCTCTCCGCGCATCGCGGCGCCCTCGGCTCCGTCTTGCTGCGCCGCCGCGTATTGCCTGATGGCCTCGGCCACGATCCAGCTGCGCGAACGGTCTTGCCGCGCCGCCAACTCATCAGCGGCGCGCAGGGTGTCCGGCGGGAGGGTGATGGCGATACGGGCGAAGTGCGGCTTTGACGGCATGGGTAATATTACTCAGTAATACTGACGGTGCAAGGGTGCCGGTGCGGGCGCGCCGAGTGGTTCGAGGGTGACCGGGTCAGGAGGGGACGGAGTTCGGAGACGGAGTTCGGGGCGCATCGCGCGCGGGGCAGGGGCGCTGGGGACAATTCAGCCGATCAGGGGATAATGCCAACCGCCCCAGCGGCCTGCGAGAGAAGGCGGAGCCCGCCGCAGTGCAAACCGGCCCCCGACTCGCGTGACGTGGACATCATCGATGGCTACGCGACGGATGGACTGCTTGCGCGCTACGACCTCCTGACGCTCGAAGACGATCGCCATTTCTTCCCGCCGTATGAGGCCGCAGCCCTCGCGTCGGCGCGGCTGATGGCGGATGACCCCGCGGCGGTGGCCGTGCTGGCGTCGCTCAGCGGACGACTCTCGGAGTCACGCATGCGCGAATGGAACAAGGCGATTGAAGTCGATCGACGCGCCATTCCCGACATCGCGCGTGAGGCGCTCACGAGCGTGGGGCTCGGCGACAGCGCACGAGCACCGGCGTCGGTACGCACCGAACGCGATGGCTTCTGGCAGTTCATGCGTGCCCGTCGCGGCGAGACGTTGCGGCTCGTGGGCGAGCACCTGCGACTGGTACTGATCGCATTGCTGGCAGGGATCCTCGTCGCGGTGCCGCTCGCACTCTGGCTGGTGAACAGGCCGCGACTCGCCGAGTTCGTGCTGCAGGGGCTGGGCGTCGTGCAGACCATCCCAGGTCTCGCGCTGCTGGCCTTCATGATTCCCTTGCTCGGTATCGGCACACTGCCGGCGCTGGTGGCGCTGTTTGCCTACGCACTGCTGCCGATTGCACGCGCCACGATCGCCGGGCTGCGCAACGCCGACTCCGATGCGGCCGCTGCCGTCGAAGCCATGGGCGCGACGCCGCGTCAGGCGTTGCTGTGGGTGCGCCTGCCACTGGCGGCGCCGATCGTGCTGTCCGGCATTCGTACTGCCGCCGTGCTCACCATCGGGACGGCGACGCTGGCTGCATTCATCGGTGGCGGCGGGCTCGGTGAGCCGATCGTGACCGGGCTCGGCCTGGCCGACATGCGGCTGGTGCTGTCGGGCGCGATTCCGGCGGCCGTACTGGCACTGACGGTGGATGCGTTGCTGGCGCTGGCGGAGCGGATGGTGGCGCCTGCGCATCTGCGGCCGGCGCACGGAGCGACGCGCACATCGGAGTAGCGGAATCCGAAACGTCGCACGCGGTCTCGATCCGCTGCCACTTTCGTGCCCTGTGAGACTGCGCTGACGTGAGCTGCGTGAAAATGATGACGCATGCGCGCGTCGAAGTCGCTATCGTGCTGCGGTCGGTGCCATTGTCGGCGCATGACTGCTTGCGACATCCCGAGCGCGGAGCGTAACGTATGGGCATGCCAGTGCACACGCGCAGGTTTACCGCGGACGAACTCGCTGACTTGCCGGATGACGGGAATCGGTACGAGGTCATCGACGGTGAGTTGTTCGTGACGCCGGGGCCGTTGATCGTGCATCAGCGAGTGCAGATGCGTCTGATTCGTCTTCTGGATGCCTACGCACTGTCGTGTGGGCTGGAGTTGCTGGTGGCCCCGACCGCCGTACGCGCCTCGCCGGTCACGGAAGTGCAACCCGATCTGCTTGTATTCTCGGGCGTGATGCATGACGTGGAGAACGCGCGCCAGGTCAGGATGTCATCGCTCTGGCTTGCAGTGGAGATCCTGTCGCCGTCCACGATGCGCCTCGACCGGGTGCGGAAGCGGAAGGCGTACCTCGATGGAGGCGTTCGCGAGTACTGGATCGTCGATGCCGACTCGCGGGCGGTGGAAGTCTGGCGGCCCGGCAAGTCGGCGGCTCGCGCGGAACGCGGTGCACTGGCGTGGCAACCGCGGCCTGATCATGCGATGCTGAGCATCGATCTCGAGGCGCTCTTCGGCGACCTGTTTCGCGACGACTGAGCGACTCATTCCATCGTGATGACCGCCGAGTCCGAGTCGCGCTCGACCACGATCGTGAGCTCCTTGGCCAGCGCCACGATGCTGGCCACCGCGGCCCGGAACGGCAGCAGGACCACGCGCGCCAACCCGGCGCTGAGCGGCATGTCGAGCAGGGTGCGGCAGGTCGCGTTGCGCACGATCACGCGTCGGACGTCGTGAGTCCGCACGCAGCGGTATGCGGTTCCGCCGTGACCGCGCGGAACGCTACGGCACCACTTTCCCCCGCTCGAAGTCCGGCGTCATCCCGAGGTTCTGCATCGTGAACGCATAGCTGTCGGCTGCACCCTCGAGCGCCTTCGTCAGCGATGACCCGCCGTGCCCCGCCGCGACTTCCACCCGGATCAGCACCGGGTTCGGCCCGGTATGGGCCTGCTGCAGCCGCGCCGCGAACTTGAACGAATGCGCCGGCACCACGCGATCGTCGTGATCGGCGGTGGTGATGAGTGTGGCGGGATACGACACGCCGTCCTTCAGGTTCTGGAGTGGCGAGTACTTCGACAGATACGCAAACCCCTCGGGCGTGTCGCTGGAGCCGTAGTCGGCCACCCAGTTCCAGCCGATGGTGAACTTCTGGAAGCGCAGCATGTCCATCACGCCCACTGCGGGCAGCGTGACCTTGAACAGTTCCGGGCGCTGCGTCATCACCGCACCCACCAGCAGGCCGCCGTTGGAGCCACCCTGCATCGCGAGCCGGTCACTCGACGTGTATCTGTTCGCGATCAACCATTCGGCTGCCGCGATGAAGTCGTCGAAGACGTTCTGCTTCTTCTCCTTCATGCCCGCCTGGTGCCACGACTCGCCATATTCACCGCCGCCGCGCAGGTTGACCGAGGCATAGACGCCACCCTGCTCCAGCCATGCAATGCGCGTCGCGCTGAAGCCCGGCGCCGTGGTGCTGTTGAAGCCGCCGTAGCCGTAGACGATCGTCGGGTTGCGACCATCGAGGACGAGGCCCTTCTTCGCCACGATGAACATCGGGATCCGGGCGCCGTCCTTCGACGTGAAGAACACCTGCTTCGTCTCGAACTGCGACGCATCGAACGGCAGCACCGGTGCACGCCACGGCGTGCTGGCACCGCTGGCGAGGTTCAGGCGATACGACGTCGGCGGCGCCGTGAAGCTGGTGAACGAGTAGAACAGATCGCGTACGGTGCGCTCACCACCGATCACGCTGGCCGTGCCCAGGCCGGGCAGCTCGACGTCGCGCTGTTTCACGCCGGCGTAGGTGTATTGCACGAGGCGGGTGGTCACATCCTTCAGGTACGAGGCGATCAGTCGTCGCCCACCCGTGCTCACGTTCGCCAGCACTTCCGGCTGCTCGGCAATGAGCGTGGTCCAGTTGGCGTCTTCGGGTCTGGCGGGATCGATGCGCACGACGCGGTTGTTCGGCGCGCCCTGGTCGGTGAGCGCGATCAGCATGCCACCATCGTTGTCCACGACGCCGAGGTTGCTGTCGAAGCGGGTGGTGATCGTGGTCCAGCCCGTGTCGGGCTTCGTGAGGTCGCGCACGTAGAGCGCGTTGCCGTCGCTGCCGGCGCCGCGGTCGGAGATGGTGAGGATCAGGAAGCGTTCGTCGTCGGTCGTATTCACCGTGTTGAAGCGCTGCGGATGCGCGGCATCGGCGAACACGAGCCGGTCACGCGACTGCGGTGTGCCGAGGGTGTGATAGAAAACCTGATGATTCTCGTTGCGCGAGCTGAGCGCCTTGGTGGTGTCGTCGGGCGTGGGATAGCGCGAGTAGTAGAACCCGTTGCCGTGCCACGAGATGCCCGAGACCTTTACCCAGCGAACGAGATCCGGGAGCATGCGGCGTGTGGCAGGATCCATCACGCGGATCTCCTGCCAGTCGGAGCCCGACTGCGACAACATGTAGGCGAGACGCGTGCCGGTGGCGTTGAACGAGAGCGAGCCGACGCGGGTCGTGCCGTCCGTGGACAGCGTGTTCGGATCGAGCAGCACCTCCGCACGCCCGTTCAGGCCGCGCTGGATGTAGTACACCGATTGGTTCTGCAGGCCCGAGTTCTTCGTGTACCAGACCCAGCCTCGCTCGCGGATGGGCGTGGAGATGCGCGGGTAGTTGGACAGCACCTTCATTCGCTGCAGCAGCGCATCGCGATATGGAATGCGCTTGAGGTAGCCGAAGGTGACGGCGTTCTGCTCGCCGACCCAGGAGCGTACGGCGCTGGCGGTATCGTCTTCCAGCCAGCGATATGGGTCACGGACCTTGGTGCCGTGGTAGTCGTCCACGTGCTCGACCGTCGCGGTGCGCGGGTAGGTGAGCGGTGTCGCAGACTGCGCGGCGAGCAGCGACGGGGAGGCGGTGGAGAGGGCACCGAGCATGGCGAGCGATGGCGCGAGCGAGGGGAACCGGGGCGTTCGCATGGCGAGACGGGCGGGAGGGGAGGGGCAGCGGGTGGCAGCGAGCCAACATCTGAACATGTGTGCGGCGGCGGTGGTGCGCCACTTGGGTGGGCACACGTGCCGGTGACTCACCTACGGGTGACTCACGTACGGGTGACTCACCTACGGGTGACTCGGAGTCGGAAGGCGGTCGCGGGGACAGAGTCGTGTGCCGGAGCCACCCGCCCAGGTGGTGGGCGCGGGTTCCTGACCCGATGCGTTGTGCTCATTCCCGGTGAATTCACCGGAGCGTTCACTCAATGCGCGTTGAGGCTCGCGTATCGGTGACAGTGCACTCATCGCTGAAAATCGATGGTGATGCTGACAGTCAGAGTGAAGGCGCGCTGCTGACAGCCGCCAAACATCCAAGCGGTGCGATAGGATGTGGCGATAGCGAAGGCACGCTGTGCTCGTGACGCCGCACCCACGCTCGTTGCACACCGATTGAAGACTGTCATTGCCGACAGCGAAACCGTGCAATGAGTGCACTGTCACCGAATCCGCCGTCCACGACCTGTATGTGCAGGCGGGTGCGGGCGACTCACAAAACGAAGAACTGGCGCCTATCACGGTCGATAGGCGCCAGTCTCGGTCCGACTCTAAGCCGGCGCTCGCTCGGAAGTGCCGACCGATGGAGCTGCGGGTCGGCTTCCTCTACTTCTCGATTGTCAACGGTGCCATTCCGCCCGCCACGGTTCTTGCTCCAACATTGTAGATCCAGGTAAAGCGGGTCGTGAGGCGACAGACTTCACTATCGAATCCGCAGATGACTGGTTGTCCGGCTGCGTCGACGCCGATGCTGGATGCCTGTACACCATAGACCGTTGGACTTGGCGGAAAGGCGGTCGGGCCGAATTGACTGAGCGGACTTGGAGATCCGATAAGTCCACTGGAGCCTATGTTAACCGTGAATGCGGTATAGCCCGCCGCTGGAGACGGTCCCGTCCACGCTCCACCGATCGCGGCAGCAGTGCGCGGCGTGAACGTGACCTGCAGGTGATCCACAGTGGGGCACAGGAACTTGAGGAGCGCGAGATATGCAACGTACCCATTCACGAAATTGATGGTCGCGGGATTGCTTGGCGTGAAGACCATGCTGTAACCGGTACCGGACGGGTGCGCCGTTTGTGTAAACATGTTCGCCATGCCTGCTCCTCCCTGCATTGGGGGGCAGCAGGTTGATGCCACAGATGGCGGTTGCGTCTCGCATGTCGACGCAAGTTCTGACAGCGCTGTGAGCGAGAAGTTCTGTGGTGCTGTAGCAGGATTCGAGCTCGGACCAGAACCAAACACGACGGAGTTCGTGTAACTGCCCGCAGGGCACGAAGTCGTTGCCTCGTAGCAGATCTGCGGATTCGCGTTCGACGAATAGCTGATGTGGATGTAGTAGTCAGGGATTGTCGCCGGTGTGCCCGAGTAGGCTGGGTTGAACTCGACGGTGAGATTCGGATTGCTGCCGTACGGAATCGAACTAATCGAGTACACGTTCGCTGCGGTCACGGGGATCGTCATCAGGACAGTCGAGCCATTCTTCACAACGATTGTGCCACCGATCAGCGCGCTCGGTCGGAAGATGATCGCGACATTTCCCCACGAGATTGGATGCTTCTTCCCATCGCAGAATGCGGCGGCCGGATTTGGGAGTGGCCACAGCTTGCTCTGACAGCCTTCTGCCCCAGTGAGCGTGTTGAAGCGGAATAACGTTTGCGCGTCGCCCAGGCCGTACGTGCACAGTGGATCTGACGGGTCGGTCATGTAGCCATACTCGGACATCGTTCGACCGCTACCCGGAGAGAGGCCCGGTGTTGCCGTCGCGGCCCAAAGGGTAAAGCCCGCGCACGCTGACAAACTCGCGTAGTCGAAGCAAAATGTTCTTCCCCCGGTGTTCACGCCTGGAGCCAGCGTGCTGGCATTTCCCGTTCTCCCGGGGAAGAAGACTCTCGTGCGGAGCGTGTTCGTTGATCCCACCGCCGGGAGGCGGTACGGCATTACGGTGTAGTTTGCGACTCCGGCGACGTACGGCACCGCTGCGACGATAGCGGGCGGTGACGATGGACCAGCGCCATTCGCGAGCCAGCACAACGGGGCGTTGTTGGAAGACTGCGATGGAAACCCCCCGCGCGAACTGTGGACACAGACACCGCCGGTCGCGCCGGTCGAGGCCAAGAGCGGTGACAGGAGGTATCCATAGCCAGCCGCTGTCGAATGCAATACGGCGCCCGGAGTCCAACACGACGCGCCGGTGCCAACAACGACGCACCTGAGAAGTGTGCCCTCGGATTGCCAGTAAATCCGCCCATTCGATTCGTCAGCGAGGATGTCGCTGCTCTGGTTTAGTAATCCGCCGGACGCCGGAATCGACACGCCAGTTGCGAACGCTGGCGAGACAGCCGCAGAGCAGTTGCCCATCGACGGTACCGATCGGCAATACATGCGATCGTTGATCGCGATAAAGACGTCGTTCGGTGAACTCGGGAGGGCAACAACTCCCGCCATCGGCCCGAGTCCGGGAATGGGAGTGGTTGTCATTGTGAACGGTGCGACGGGCGTGAACGCGACCGTGCATGGCGCGCCCGTCGCGTTGTAGCAGGCAATGCCACCGCTACCTGCCGCGAACGCGGGATAGTAGATCGCGTTAGCCCGAATCACGAAACGCGAATCCACCATCGTCTGCACCGTCGAATTCGGGGCGGCAGGACACGTCGACATGTTCCCAGTGTTCCAGCAGGAGACCGTTCCGTTAGAGTTGTGGTGGTGGAAGCCAAAAACCTTCGACCCCACGATGACGGGTGTGTACCCATCGCCGCCGCCGGTGCCGAGCTGCGCGGTCGCCGCTGAGACGGGGTACGTAAAGCCAGACGCGGCACTGTATGCCGAGCCGCTGAATACCGCCGTCGGTGTCGGCGAAAATGGTGGATTTGGCGTCGACGTCCACCCCGGCGGCAATTGCAGGCTCCCGGCGACATATGTCAATCCAGCGCCCATGCTCTCCGCAATCGTCAGACTCGGATACACGATGCCCGACCCTGGTGGTGCCGCTTCGATCACATACTTAATCGGGGTTCCTGGTCCAATCGGGCCGGTCAACGGCGCACCAGTTGCGGGATTGAGCGCTGTCTTCGAGATGCCGATGGCGAGCGCCATCGGTGTGGCAGTCGCGTCGCCTGAGCGCGGTACTCGCACTGGCGTGCGAGATTCAACTTGCGCATGCAGTGTGTGTGCGAGCAGCAGGAGCGAGAGCCCTGCGGCGAGGCGGTACGGGCGACCCGCGTTTCGAAGCGTGTTATTAGTGCGTCGCATATTTGTCGGTGCTCGAAGTGAGTGACTGTGTCCGGACAGGCCGGACTGTTGACCATATTTAACAATTACGCTGTGGAAGACTCTCCATTCTCAGATCACCACGGTGCATGTGCGCGGTCAAGAAAATATGACTGGGCTGTCCTCCCCGGTTTCGCGTGGGGCTCCACTCTGTTACCTGCTGAGCCAGAGCCACCGGCGACGAGCTTGCGTGTCGCCCTTGCCGGAGGACCAACCCCTGTCAGTGTTGACCCGAACGGTCGTGCAGTCCGTGCCTGTATCCTCAAGACTCATTCTCCGGCTTGATGTGCACAAGGAGTCGGTCACCATCGCCGTGTTGCCGAGCGATGCCGTGATGCCGACGCAGGTGGTAAGCCCTCGCGAGATCTCAAAAAGCTGCACCGGTATCTTGAACGGCTCGGTCCGTTGGCGACCCTCCGCGCGCCCTACGACGTCTCTGGCGCCGGCTACGTCTTGCAGCGCGAGTTGGCACGTGGGGCGCCGCGTGCACGGAGCTCGCGCCGTCGCTGCTTCCGACGAAGCCTGTCAGTGATCGCCTGAAATTCCCCACTCAGTGGAGTGACCGCCATCGGCTGGACAGATGGTGGGTCGTGGTTTGACCTTCGAGGCAGCCCCTCGGAGATTCTATGCGCGGCAAGACGTACCGACGGTTCAGTACCGAGTTCAATCTCGGGGTGGTGGAGGCGTACCTCGCCGGTGAGGGCGGCCTGAAGGGTCTGGCCACGAAGGCCGGCGTCGATCACTCGCTGGTGCATTACTGGCTGAAGAAGTACCACGCCGGCGAGCTGTCGCTCGACCTACTGCGCGAGGAAGAGTCGGTGGAGACGGCCCAGCACATCGCCGCGCTCGAGCGCAAAGTCGGTCAGCTCACCATGGAGCTGGACCTGCTAAAAAGGGGGCTCATCGCCGCCCCCGCGCCGAGCAGCGGGCGGTCGTTGATCATCTCCGGACCGGCGGCCTCAGCGCCCAGCGAGGATGTCGCATGATCGGGCTCCCGCGGAGCACCTACTACCGACGGCTACGCGAACGCGAAGCACACGCGAGCGATGCCGATGCGGATCTCCGTGCCTCCATCACCCAGGTGCAGCGGGAGTACCCTGGCTACGGCTATCGTCGCGTCACCCGCGAACTGCGGTCCGGGCCGCACCGCGCCAATCACAAGCGCGTGCAGCTCGTGATGCAGGCGATGCTGCTCCCCCCGTCAGGTCAGCGTCGCCCATGGGTGGTCGCGGAGCCGGACACGGTGTCCGGTGCGTGGTATCCGAATCTCCGGGCCGGCATCATCCCGACGGGACCGAACCAACTCTGGGTGTCCGACATCACCTACGTGCGGCTGGAACGGGCCTTCGTGTTCCTCGCGGTCGTGCTGGACGTCTTCTCGCGCAAGGTGATCGGCTACGCGATTGGCCCGACCCACGACGCCCGCTTGCCCCTGGCGGCGCTGGACGCGGCCATCGACAGTCGACGCCCGCCGCCGGGATGCGTGCACCACTCGGACCGCCCGATATTCGTCCCGGCGCTACCGAGAGCGCCTCGCGGAGGCAGGCCTGCTCGGCTCCATGTCTCGCGCCGGCAATCCGTACGATAACGCCCACGTCGAGAGCTTCATGAAGACGCTCAAGCACGAAGAGATCTATCTCCGCGGGTACCGCACCATGGCCGACGTCATCGCGCACCTCCCACACTTCCTGGAAACCATCTACAACAACAATCGGCTGCACTCCGCCTTGAACTATCGGTCTCCGAATGCCTTCGAGGCCGAGTACGCCCTCACCCTTTCTCCCGGTCAAATCTCGGCCCCCTGACTGTCCAGCCAAGAGGGGTCACTTCACTCCAGGCAGGCGCCAAAAGGCGCGCCACTTCTTTCGCGAATTTATGGGACACCACGCTGGTATCGAGCAGTCATGCAAGGCGGCCGGTAGGTGGCGAATGACGCCTTCACGCTCAACTGGAAGTGGTTTCACATGTTCATAATGGTTTGGTTCTCAGCGGGTTCTCAGAGGGAGTTCTCACTCCATTCAGACGAGCGCTCGGTATCGTCAAACCATTTCCAGCAAGTAGAGGCGGTTCACCGGAGCGTGCGCGCCGAGCATGTGGCGACGCTCTTGATGTTCTTGTACCTCACGTGCGACGGGTCTCGGTGCGGTGCATAACGCTCAGCATCAGCTGCGGCGCGCAGCGCTGACAGCTGCATGCCGTTGTTGAATTCAATCTGCCTGCGGCGAATAGCACGACGGTTCCGCTGTGTGTTGGCTGTTGAGTTCGATTGAGCTATGACGCGACGCGCTGTCTCATCCGCGGGCTGGGGACGTGTCAGGATTTTTGTGTGCGAGGCGTGAGGTTATGCGGTGCGTTTCGTAAAGCGGTCCCCGTAGACGATCGCAAACTGATTCATGGCGTCGTGCCAGGCTTTCGCGGAGCGCACGGTGTGGCCGTGCATGTTTTGGAGCGCGAGCCATAAGAGTTTGATCGCCGCCTCATCGCTCGGGAAGTGGCTCCGCGATTTGATGATCTTGCGCAGCCGCATGTGCAGACTCTCGATCGCATTGGTCGTGTAGATCACGCGGCGCACCTCCGGCGGAAATGTGAAGAAGGGAATGATCTGCGGCCAGTGGCGTTCCCACTGCGTGACGATGGTGGGATAGCGCTGCCCCCACGCCCCCGAGGCAAACGCCGTCAGGGCGTCGCGCGCGGCGTCAGCCGACACGGCCGTGTAGATCGGCCGCAGGGCGGCGGCGAGGGCGCGGCGGTCCTTCCAGCTCGTGAAATCCAGACTGTTGCGCAGCAGGTGGACGATGCACGTCTGCACCGTGGTCTGCGGGAACGCCGGTTCGATCGCGTCGACCAGCCCGGTGAGCCCATCGACGACGGCGATCAGCACGTCCTGCACGCCGCGGGTGCGTAGCTCGTTGAACACCTTGAGCCAGAACTTCGCGCCCTCGGTCTGCTCGATCCAGAGGCCGAGTACCTCGCGGGACCCATCCGCGAGCACGCCCAAGGCCACGTACACCGCCTTGTTCCGCACCCCGCCATCATCGCGAATCTTGACGCGCAGCGCATCGAAGAAGATGACCGGATACATCGGCTCCAAGGGCCGCTGCTGCCACGCCGAGACTTCGGCGAGCACGGCATCGGTGACGCTGCTGATGACGTCAGGCGAGACCTCCGTGCCATACTGCTCGCGGAGGAACCCCTGGATCTCGCGCACCGTCATCCCGCGCGCGTACATCGCAATGATCGTGTCGTCGAACCCCGTGAAGCGCCGCGCGTGCTTCGGGATCAACACCGGCTCGAACGCGCCGTCCCGATCGCGCGGCACCGCAATGCGCACCGGGCCGTCCTCGGTCAGCACCGTTTTCTCCGAGTGCCCATT
>JANMNM010000027.1:0-43460 GCA_031373905.1 Gemmatimonadaceae bacterium
CGCTGCGCGAGCGGTCGACGGCGAAGGTTCCCTGCTGCGAGCGGCGAAGCGCGCCTGCCGCGTCGTGTGCGTCACGCACTGCGAAGTCGGTTGCATCGACCAGCACACGCGCGCCATCCTGCGCCTCCACGGTGAAGCCGAACAGGGCACTGCGCGCAAAACTCTCCTCGACGCCGCGTGCCTCGTTGGCGTCGCGCGTCACGCCCCGAAAGCGAGAGTTCTTTTCGATCAGCAGTACCCGCGGTCCGCTGCGGGTGAACGCAACCAGCCGTTCTCCGCCGAGCTGATTCCGATCGAGCCCGATGTCATTCGAGCCGACGCCCCATGGGAGCGATGTGTAGTAGATGAACTCCTGATCCATCGCCGGGATTTCGAGGTACAGCTTCCCGGTGCGTTCATCCCAGTACAACGGAAACAGCCCATCCTTCTTCAGGAGCCCCGCCGTCTTCGCCGCGATGCTCGGGAGGCCCGCTGGTGCGGGCGGCGTGGCGGCTGGGGTCTGGGCCGGGAGTGCAGTGGACAGACCGAGGAGCGACGTGGCGAGCAGCGCGCGCAGGGAGCGTGTCATGGCGGATCGTGGGGAGTGGTGGCGGGTGCTGCGCCGAGTACGTCCTCAGGCACACACGCGTTGCCTGAGAATACCGCGGGCGCAGCTCGAGTGCCGATCCGGAGCCGCTCCGAAGTGGCTGTAGATGAGGCCGCTCAACTGTTTGTGTTATCTCCTGTGTTTCAGCGTACGACACTGTGCCATATGCCATCGCTGCAGCATGCCACCGTCCCGGAGTCCGTACCAACCGGTGCGACGTTCTTCATCGGCGCCCGCCGCTTCGTCGCGCGCGTGAATCGATCGGGACAGCGCATCTGGGTCGGGAAGGACAGGCGATTTGCCGAGGTGGTGCTGCTCCGCACCGACGAGAAGCGCTACGCCGTGGCGCCATGGCTCGAAGACGCAGCCCCGCGCGCCATGCGCGAACTGATTCGCTGCGGGCTCCTGGTGCCGCCGGATCCGCTCGTCGTGCTGGACGAACCAACAGCCGCCGACGATGCGGACGATGCGGCGTTGCGTGTGGCGGTGATTGAAGCACTGCTCGAAACATCACAGATCTCGCCTGACGACGCGTGGCACTCGCTCCGCGTCTGGCGCGCCCTTCGCGACGGTGCAGCGCCGATCTGACTGTCGCGTCGTCGGGTAAACCTGCGATGGTTCGTTCCGCGTCGGGGCGCGCGGGGCGCGTCGGTGCGGCGTGTGGCTGACTGCGTGAGACCATGCAGACTCCACACCGGCAGACCTGACGGATCTCACCACGCGCGCCCCCGCGTGAGACCATGCAGTCTCACGCCGGCAGAACTCACGGCGTCAGCCAGCTCTCCCGGTGTTCCGCCACGAACGCGTCGTCGTTCAGCCACGGATACGCCGCCATCACGCGATCGAGTTCATCGGCCTGTCGCGGACTGAGCGTCTCGCGACTGTCGAGCGTCCAGATCCCGCGCAACAGCCCCTGCCGACGAAGCACCTCGTGAATGCCGGGAATACATCCTGCGAAGCCGTTCAGCGAATCGAAGATCGCACCGTTCGCGTCCGTCAGCTCCAGCCCTTCCGTGAGCAGGCTTGGCGGGAGCGGTGAGTCGCGCATTGCCTTGATGCGCGCCAGCAGTTCCACCGCGCGACGCGTCCAGACCGCCCACTGACCCAGCAGGCCGCCGACGATCCGCGCCGTGTCGGCCTGCCCATGCCGCCGCACAGGAAACGGCGTCGCGAGGTCCGCAACGATCGAGTCATCGTTGCCCGTGTACAGTGCCACGTCGTCACGTCCCGCGGCAACGATCGCGCGCACGACATCCATCGTCCGGTAGCGATCGAACGGCGCGATCTTCACCGCGATCAGTTGCGGGAGTTCGGCCAGGTCGCGCCAGAACTTGTACGACAACACCCGCCCTCCGACCGCCGGCTGCAGATAGAAGCCCACGATCGGCATCACGTCGGCCACGCTTCGGCAGTGCGAGATCAGTGCGCGCTCATCCAGTGCAGCCAGCCCACCAAGCGAGATGAGTGCGGCGTCATATCCGAGCGCGCTGGCGATCGCTGCCTCGTTCACCGCCTGTGACGTTTCACCGATCACGCCCGCAATCGTCACAAACGGCCGCGGGTTGGCGGCGAGCGCCGCATCCGCCGTTTCCTTCGCGAGCTGCAGCACCGGGTGATACATGCCAACACGCCGGATCGCGAACTGCGTCGTGTGCACGCCCACCGCCATCCCGCCGGCGCCCGCCGCCACGTAGTAGCGCGTCAGCCCGCGCTGCGCGCGTTCGTCGAGCGTTCGCGCAGGAGTCAACGCCAGCGGGTGCGCCGGAATCACCTGACCTGCGAGAAGGTGCTGACGAATATTCAACCCATGACTCCTGAAAGAGGCAGCGCACGACGGAATCGCCGGACGCGGATGGTACTACGATAATGACGATTCACGGATTCCGACGATTCGTGACACACGCGGTTCGTGATACGCCACGTCTCCCGTCCTCCGGTTCGTTCTGCTCGTCAGCTGCCCGAACGTATTCATGACGTTCGACGGGAACGCGCACCTCTGGCACGTCGGCGAGCGGCCCTGGCCTGTGGCCTCGTGTGGCATCCCCGATGCGGTGTACTTCGCATTTCCACGGCAGTACCGGACCGCGTCCGCGCCCGCGTTCAGAAGCGTCCGTCGCGCACTTCGAACTTGGTCGCCTTGCCCAGAAGCGGGCGCTTCGCGGCGACCCACGCGGCGGTCCAGTCCAGCAGATCGCCGATCGGCGTGAGCGGCAGTGCATCGCCAAGGCGCGTCACCAGGCCACGCGCGTCCGACAGCAGCGCATCAGCCGCCTCTGTGCCCACGAACGCGGGTGTGCGTCCCAGCCGATCACCCAGTGCTTCCGCCAGCGAGCGCACGGTGTGCGGCTCCGGCCCGGTGACATTGACCGGCACCGCTGGCATGCCGCCCTGCGACAACAGCATCAGCGCAATCGCATTCGCGTCGCGTTGCCAGATCACGTTGACGGTGCCCATGGTGAGATCGATCGGCACACCGTCTCGCACTTTCACTGCCAGATCGGTGAGCACCCCGTAGGTCAGCGCACAGGCGTAGTTGAGCCGGTACAACACGACCGGCGAGGCGTGTCGTTGTCCCAGCGCGGTCATCACCCGCTCACGCCCCAGGCAGCTCATCGCGTACTCGCCGACGGGTGCGGGAGGCGTCGCTTCGTTCGCGCCGAACCCGTTCGCCGGTGTGAGCGGATAGACGTTGCCGGTCGAGAAGACCACCTGTCGCGCACCGGCGAAGCGCTCGCCGCACCATGCCGGCACGATGACGTTCATGGCCCAGGTCTGGGCGGGATCGCCGCCGGTCCCGAACTTCTGGCCGGCCATGAACACCACGTTCTTCGCGTACGGCAGCGCATCGACCGCGGCGCGGTCCAGCAGGTCGGCGTGGATCACGCGGACGCCGGCGGCCGTCAGCTCGTCCGCCTGGCTCGCATCAGACCAGCGCGAGACCGCCAGCACCGCTCGGCCACGGCCACCATCGGCGGCATCGAGGGCCCGTCGCGCCATCCGCGCCAGCGACGGGCCCATCTTGCCCCCCGCACCGAGGACGAGCAGATCGCCGTCCAGTGAGGCGAGGGTGTTCATGACGCCCACCGTCGGCTCGCTCAAGGCAGCGCTCAGGTCGTCGAGTGGCGGGGCAGCGGACATGGGGCAATTCTATCCCCTGTCAGCTCAGACCGAGGCTGACGGCATCACGAACCCCGGATCCGAGCGTCTATGGCACGCCGCCGCGCAGCGGGAAAGATCGCCGGGAAGATCCGCCGGAAGCGCTCGCGCGTACTTCCTGCAGGTCAGCCACGGCCCGGGGGTTCGCGCACTCCTGTCCACCGGCCGCAGCAGCTGTCAGAACGCTCAATCGGTAGCACATGACGCCAGCCGGGTCTGAATCATCCGCGTTCCGCCGCACACCACGACGTGTGCTCTCCGTGCTCGCTGAACCGGTCAGGGCTGAGTCACGCGCGTTGCTGCTGCAGAACTGGACGTCGTTGCCGCAGAGCCTTCGCACCAAGGAGCAGATGCTGGGCGTACAGGGGAACGGATGCGGCGCGACCATCGGCGCCATGCCCCGCTGCGATTTCGCCTGTCGCGGGTGCTACCTCGGCGAGGACGCCAACCGGATTCCGGCGGAGCCGGTGGAGGCGATCAAGGCGCAGATGAACGCGTTGCGCCCCATTCTCGGGCCCGATGGGAACCTGCAGCTCACGGACGGTGAAGTCACGCTGCGGCCGCCGGAGGATGTGATTGCGCTGTTGCGGCATGCGCATTCACTCGAGCTGGTGCCCATGCTGATGACGCACGGCGACTCGTTTCGCCGTCGTCCAGGATTGCTTGGCCGGTTCCTCCAGGAAGGAGGGCTGGCGGAGGTGAGCATTCATGTCGACACGACGCAGCGCGGGCGTGTCGGCGCGCAGTACAAGAATGCGAAGACGGAAGCCGAGCTGAATCCATTGCGGGACGAGTTCGTGAAGTTGCTGGAGGTGGCGCAGGAGGAGACCGGTCGCACCGTCCGCGCGGCAACGACGATGACCGTCACGCGCGACAACATCGATGGCGTCCCGGATGTGATGAAGTGGTTGATCGCGGGACAGCGCGTGTTTCGCATGATCAGCTTTCAGCCGATCGCGCAGGTGGGGCGGACCGAGGACGGCTTTGGCGGCGGCGTGGGTGGTGATGCGTTGTGGACGCGCATCGCGCTGGCGCTGACCGGTGGCAATCGTCGCGAGGCGGATGCGTTGCTGCGTTCACAGGTCTGGTTCGGGCATCCGTCGTGCAACCGGATTCTCCACGGACTGGTGGCGCATCGTGCTGGTGAAGCGCCGCGCTTCCTGGCGTTGCGCCCAAGCTCCGATGCACCGCATGCAGCGACGGTGGATGAGTTCTTCCGCCGCTTCGGTGGCGTGAGCTTCAAGTCGGATACCCGCCGCACGGCGATTGCACGTGCGCTGGGACTCATGGCGCGGGCGCCGCTGTTCGTGCTCGGGCGTCTGCCTGGCTACTTCTGGCACTGGCTGGAGCGGCTCAGCCCCGGCTCACCAATGCGTGCGCTGCGCGAGTTGTTCAGCGGCGAACTGAAGATTCAGCCGCTGGTGATCGTGTCGCATCACTTCATGAGCGCGGATGAACTGGTCACCGACGAAGGACAGGAGCGGCTGGCGCACTGTGTCTTCCATGTGCCGGTGGATGGTGAGCTGGTGTCGATGTGCGAGGTGAATGCGCTGGGCATCCGGGACAGGTTCTATGCGCAGTTGGCGGCGCGGGGGGCGGTGGAGGCGGGGGCTGAGGTCTGACGTTCGCTTCGGGCTCGCGGGCGAAGCGCGCAGTGTCAGCCTTCGTCGCCGTGACCGGCAATTGCGATACCGTGCGCCCACGCGCTACGCACGCGGCGCCTGACCGCTCACATCAAGATCCGCCGGCTGCGCGACCACGCCGCCGAGTGCGCCGCGGTGCTCACGAGTGTGCGCCCAGTCAGTCGGTGAACGCGGAAGAAAGAACGCACCAGTCCGACGATCCTGCAGTAACGCCCCAGGCTCGCGTTGCGTGTTCTCGGCAATGAACGCGTCAGTTGCAGCAACAAGCATTCGGTAGCGCTGGGCTGCATCGGCGACATCGTACGCGCCGGTGAAACGCAGATACGCAGCGTCTTCCGGCGTCAGCGTGCGGCGCCGGAACCGTTCGAGGTACGACGCGGGATTCAGTCCAGGGTTCTTCTCCACGACTGCCCACACCAGCGCGGGAAATGGCAGGATGTGCGCATCAGCATACAGCGCATCGACCAGATCGCGCGGCTCGCGCCGGTTTGCGAGCGCCACGAGCTCGTTGATCGCCAGATCGATCGGGTCCAACATGACGCCGCCGCCGGGGAGCGGCACGAGTGGGAGAAAGCGCCACGCGGATTCGTGCGCCCAGTCGATGACCGTCACCGCCTCGCCCCGACTGACCCGCGCACTGACGAAGCCCGGATGTTCCGCCAGCACGGTCACCGCGCAACCCGCTGTGCGAAGCGTGTTCGCATCGGCTGCGAACGCCTGATTCGCTGCCGCCGCAGATGTATGGAAGAGATCCAGGTCCTCGCTGTACCGTTCACCGGACGCGCCGAGGTGCAGCGCCGCGCCACCAGCGAGATACGAGTTGTCGGTGCGTGCCGGTGCCAGGAGTGCCAGGACGGATGCCTGAAAGTCGGTCAGCGGCACGCTACTCCGCCGGCATTGCGCACCGCGCGCCATCGGGCTGGGCCGTTCCCGGCCGCTCAAGCCGAGCCGCAGCACGCCACGCCTCCCGTCCGCCGTGCTTCCGAAGACCGTCGGCCACCCAGCCGATGTCCTCCGCGCCGATCACGAGGTCAGGTAGGGCCCACCAGAAGCAGGTGGCGTGATGCGCGCGATAGAGCTTGCGCGCTTCCCGAACCCGCACCATCGCGCGCGCGGCGTCCGGGCTCAACTCGCGCCTGCTTTTGAGCCCCCCCAGTCGGCCAGCCTTGGCGGTTGTCATGCTGCGTGGCATGAGAAAGAACATAAGCGCTTACGATACTTCCGACAATCCGGATGCTTGCGAGGCTTGGGGTGGCGGGGGGAGTTGAAGACCGGCCGAGGGCAATCAGCAATGATTGCCCGACGGTGTCGTTCCCCGACCGGCCCATGCACCAGGTGCCGCCCATCTTGCTATGGCGGTGCCGGAACGACGCCTACGGCGCCACCACCACATAGGGCGAACTGGCGAAATTCGTCACCGCGCCCGGCAGCCCTGACGGGTTGTAGTAATTCGTCTTCGTAGCATCCACCGTCGACGGTCGCCACGGCAGGGGACCGGCGTACATGAGGTCCGTGGGATCATTGCCCACGTGCCCCGATAACGCGTGATTCGGTGCCGCCGTGCTGACGACACCCAGCAGGTGGAAGATTTCATGCTGCGCGGCGTACTCGAGATAGCCCGGTGCCGCTGTTGGCGAGGCGGCGAATTGATTGGTTGCGCACGGCACCGCGCCGGTGGGCCATCCCTTGAGGTAGATCGCTGCCACCGTGCCGGGAAGCGCAGGCGGCCACGCGGCTGATCCGCAGCGATCGATTTGCTGACCGTCGTAGTACACGAGCAGCAGCACGTTGCCCTGTGTCCACCCCGCTGCCTTGAGATCCTTCTCGATCGAGTCGCGGATGAAGGCGTTGTAGCCGTAGTACGCCGCGTCGGTGCGCGGGAGCCGCACGAACGTGACATCGAGCCCGCCGTCCGAGACATCGTACCTGATGGAACGCCCGGCAGTTTGCGAGGCCAGCCAGCGCTGCCCGCTGCTGAGCGTGCGGTGCAGCGTGCCATCGGTATCGAAGTTGCGATCCGTACCATCGCTCGGAAGGGCGTACAACACCTTGAATCGAGGCGACGTGGACTCGTCGGTTCGATTGGCAGTGGTGCGTGGAAGAATGCGTAGCGCGTACGTAGCCGTCGCGCTGGCCGTGGGGTTGGCTGACACGGTGGCACTCGCAACCGGCGCGGCGTAGCCGATGCTCCGATCCGAGACGTTCGAACCCGTGACGCTGTACACGCCTGGCGTGAGTCCAGTCAACATGCGTGTCGCAACGACAGTCTGCGTGTAGCCCGCCGGGCCAGACACGGACACGGATGCCGTGACGTCTCCCGGCAACCCTGTGATGGTCACCGTCAGCGAGCCGACAGCCCCGGCGGGCGCCGGCGTCGGGCCGTCGGATCCGCCACCGCAGGCAATCAGGAAAACGAGAGTCGCTAACACAGCGGCGAAATGTGAGCGGCGACGTCCGATCGTGCGCTGGATCATGGTGGGCTCGCGCTGGATGAGCGTGAGAACGGTCGCGTTCTCGTGCAGGGCCCTTCAACAGGATGCGACCAGTGAGCGCAGCGAACAGGGAGCAATCCTTGAAGGCCCTGTCAAGAGCAACGCAGGGTTATGCCGCGATCACCCTGCAGTGTCGTCCCCCGCACCCCGCTACATGTGCCATCGCGCCGTGTACGCTTTGCACGTGCGCACGAGGAAGTCTTGATAGTTCGCATCGACGTCGATCCCGAGCGCATTCGGGCGGGGAAGCGTTGGCGGATGGACGTTGTCAATGTGCACGGGCACCAAGAGCACCGAATCGTATGCGACCAAATGCGTCTGCGCGGATCCACGCGTCGGAAGCGTGCGGAACAGCGCAAGCGTCTTCTGCGCATCGGACGGACGGTTCTTGCTGATGGCAAATGAGAATTGTGTAAACAGCGACTCATCGCCGGATGAAAGCCGCGGCAGGATATCCCGAGTGAACTCTGCCTCCCGATCATCACGATAGATCTTGTGCACATGATCGGGAATATTGAGCGTGCGCCGCGCGACGCCAATCAGGACTGTGGCGATCACAATCGCTTCTGGTTGTGTGCCTTGCACCGCTGCGACCACCTTCTTGAGATCATCGAAACGATTCGTGGCGTTCCGGTGTGCGGTGATGACGGATTTGTGCTCAACGGCGATGCGAACCTTTGACACGTCGGGATTACCATTCCCATCGGGCTCGCCCACAAACAAGTCGACGCGGCGCTCGCGATCGCCAGGCGACCCCACGTTCTTCCAGATGCGAACGCGGCCGCTGTCCAAATCGGCGCGAAACGTCGCACATTGCGCTCGTAGATCAGCGACGATGCCGTCTGAGACAATGTCTGAGTGTACTTCAATTCGGTGATTGTGGTAGCGCGCCGCAGCGATGGCCGCGATGACCGCGTCAAACGGCGTAGTCACGCCGGACGCAATTCGAGTTGGCCACGGCTCGTCACCCCAGACGCTGCGGTGAACGATGCGGGGACGGGAATCCGTTTGAGGACATGACTCTGGAGCCGAAGAAATCCGCCAGCGGCACGCTGGCAGTGTGCGTGAAGCCACGCCGTCACCGGTGGGGAGTTCAGGTATTCAGCGAGTGATTCGAGATCGTTGGGATTCACCGGAACGACGTAGTAGACGGAATGACGCGGTACGATTGTCCCCCCCCGATCTACCACAAAAAACGGCGACTCGGTAATGTCTTTACACAACAACTTCGGTCGACGCATGTCCGCGAGCGGCAAGTTGTCGTGAAATGCGTACCAGGGCTTGTGCGTGACACAACTCCGCGCTTGCAATCGATCGCGCCGGCTCGGTTCGCGCAGGAATTGCCCAAGGGCGCCGAGACTCGGCTCTGGTAGGAGGGCACCCGATGAGTCGTACGGGGCTAGTAAACTGGACTGCTGTTCGATCGTCCGCGCAGGCGTGATTTGCCGCCCGGACAGCGTTGGATGCGCATACTTCTTCAGTTCGAGCGGTATGCGCTCCGTGGGCATCACAAATACCGAGTCCGCGCCCGTTGCCACGCCACAGCTGATGCGCACCGACACATCCGCCAGTGTGCGGCCCGCCGCATCCGCAACGAAGCCTTCGACGATTGGCAACCACGTGGTGGCGACGTTAATCATGTCCGTCGATACGGCACCATCGCGCCGAACGATGCGTGTGCGCGACTTCTGCCCCGTGCGGACGATCGTCGAAATCAACGGATAGGTGACCCGATCCTCAAACGTATCCTCACCCAGAAAGTGCAGTTCGTGTACGTGCACGCTACGAAGAAGTTCGCGGAGCGGCTTCGCGGTCTCGACGTAGAGAAACTTCTCGGGTGTGATGAAGACGATTCGTCCTGCGGGCGCCAGCAGGCGGAGGGCTTGTTCGAAGAATAGGACGTACAGATCGAATCGGCCCGACGCGGTGCGATACGCGCTGCGGTAGGCGAGACGCTCCTCGCCGTTCAGCGCGAGGATCGAGACGTACGGCGGATTGCCGATGACGTAGTCGTATCTCTCTCGTGACGGCTGCAAAAAGTCCGCGTGGCAGATCGTCACCTGCGCGACACCGCGAAATCGCCGCTTCGCCGTTGCCGCACGCGCCGAATCGAGCTCGACGCCGACGATCGTCGGCACCGGCCAGCTCCGCTGCAGACACAGTCGCAACACGCCCGCGATGAACTCGCCGTTGCCGCAGCCGGGATCAAGCACGCGCGTAGACGCGGTCGGCGGACCCTCTGCGAAGAGTTTCCCGACCATGAGGTCGACAACATGGTCTGGCGTCGGAACGAAGCCCTTCACGGGAGTCTCACGGCGGGGTGGAAACGCGACACATCGGGCGAACGAACACCGAAATATCCAGTCGATGCGGGTCCCGAGCAAGTAGGCAGTTCTCTAGCTCAAATCGGACCTGGCAGCGAGACTAGCGGTGGCCGGGCTCTGATGCCACACTGCACCAAGGGCAGTTCGCGGCATAACCTTCTCCCGCGCAGAAGTACGTAAAGCAAACACACGGCACGTCCGCTCGCCCCTCGGCCCCCGGCCTCATCCCACGCTTCCGCCGCTGCAATTCCGCGAGCTGCGCCACGGCCCAACAGCTTCCGCACTCGTTCCGGGCGGCGCCCGTGGCTACCGCAACATCGCTACCGCAACATCCCCAGCCGCCGCCCATTCGACTGACTGTTCAAGCTCCAGTCATACTCCGTCTTCACCACCTTGAACTCCCCACACTCCAGCAACGTCCGCTCAGCACCCGGCGGAGAGTACCGAGCGATGAACCGACCCGCCGCCGCCTCCGATCCGCCAAAATCGTTCATGTAGTTCGAGAATGAAAACACCTGGCTTCGGTACACCGTGCGGTTCGCCACATCCACCCGGTTCTTCGCCGGTGTCTGCGTCAGGAACACCTTCGCCTCATCCTCGAGCTGGGCCTCGACCCGCGCTCCGGTGCACGCCTCATTCCGCAACGGCGGGCACCCGATCGCCGCGCACACCAGCGCAAAATGAATGCGTGGCTCGCGCAACGTGGGCCGGATCGTGCGCTGCTCGATGTCATCCAGCGTCATCGTGCGCCCGCCCACCGCCGCAAACGGTTCCGACCACGGACCCTTGAATCGCAGCACGCCGAGCGACTTGTTGATGTTGCGGATCGACTCGCGCTCGTTCTTGTTGTTGATGAGCTGGATCGTGTACGCGTTGTATGTTGGATGGCGCCACCCCTCCACTTGCCCGGCATTACGCGGCAGACTTAGGTGCTATGACACAAACGAGAGTCCTCGGTATGGACTTGACCCACAAAAACGGACACGTGGGTTACGCCGCTCGCGCCAGTTGACCGAGCTGCCGTTCGTACTGCATCGGACTCACATAGCCGAGCGTCGAGTGCCGACGCTCGGGATTGTACCAGCCGTCGATGAACTCGGCAATCGCGCGCTCCGCTTCCCGATGGGAGTGGAAGTCGGCCGTCGCCAGCAGTTCGTGCTCCACGGTCGCGAAGAAGCTTTCCGCGACGGCGTTGTCCCAGCAATCCCCAGTGCGGCTCATGCTCGCCATGGCTTTGTGCGCGGTCAACGCATCGCGATAGTCCTGACTCGCGTATGGGCTCCCACGATCCGAATGATGAATCAGCCCGGCGGCGGGTTGGCGCCACGCCAGGGCACGTCGCAGGGCAGTCAACGGCAGGATCGTCGCCAGCGTGGTGCCCACGGCCCAGCCCACGACGCGGCGCGAGGCGAGATCGAGCAGCACGGCGAGATACAGCCAGCCGACCCGCGTCGGGATGTATGTCATATCACCCACCCACACGCGATCGCACGCGGGGTAGTCGGCGACCGCGAAGCGTCGAGCGAGCCGATTCGGCGCGATGGGATCCGCGTGCGCCGAGTCCGTGGTGCAGACGAACGGGGTCGGGCGTCGCGCCGCGAGCCCCGCGTCGCGCAGAATCCGCGCGACCGATTTCGTGGCAATGCAGAGACCCGACGCCCGCAGCTCACGCACGAGGCGTGGGGCGCCGTAGCGCTGCCGACAGCGGTGAAACATCGTACACACCACGTGACGCCGCCGCGCGCGCGCCTCGGCGCGGGCGGTCGGTGGCGCCGTTGCCCGCTGCACGGCCGCATAGAAGCCGCTGGGACTGACGTCGAGCGCCGCGCACATCAGGTGCACCGGGTAGCGCTGCTGGTGGGCTCGGATCGCGGCGTACTTGTCGCTCATCGCGACGCCTTCGCGAAGTACGCCGCCGCAACTTTTAAAAAACTATTCTCCTGCTGCAACCGCTGGACCTCGCGCTGCAGTCGCCGCAGCTCCTCCTGGTCGCTCGGCAGACGCCCCTGGCCGGGAAAGACATCGTGCACGGGCACGTCGGGCTGGCGCGCCAGCTCCCGCGCCCACGTGCGCAACATCGGAACACTCACATCCAACTCGCGCGCGATCTGCGCCTGGCTGGCGCCTTGGGCCCGCCGCGCTTCACACTGCCGCACTGCCTCCAGTTTGAACTCCGCCGTGAACACCCGACGTCGAACGATCGGCAGGACCACCTGCTGCTTCCTCATCGTGACACCTCCGCCTCGAACCTACCGCGAGGCAAGCTTGGTGTCCGATTTCAGGGGTCAAGTCCAGTATGCTTGGCGCGATCCTGCTGATCTCCGGCGGAGCCAGCGTGACTCGCGCGCAAGGCCCCTCCATCTCGTCGGCGACTATCGGTGCGCACCGCGTGCGACCGATCGAAGACGACCGCGGCGCACGCACAATGTTGCTGGCAAGACACTCCGGGGCCACGGGCGACGACGATGACCACCCGGCGTACGTGGCGCGCAGCATGATCATCGGTGCGCTCGCCGGTGGCCTGGTTGGAGCCGTCTGGTGCAAACCTGAGAACTGCTACAGCCGAACTTTTGCGGTCGGCTTCGGCGCCCTTGGCGGCGGCGCGCTTGGACTCGCCATCGGCATCGTACTCACTGAGCTGAATCAGCTGAAGTTGCAGCGAGTCTCCGCCAGTCCGGTGGCGGATGCGGTGCTCTCCAGGCCCTGAAGCGCATACGGTGCCATCGTGTCGAATGGCGGACCACGCGGACATCGGTCTTGACGTCCGCCGCCACACGTTGTTCGGTCTGCACGGCAGCAACGCCGCGGGCGGAGAAAGTGACGTCAACGCCCTCCTCGCAATTGAGCCAGGCTTCAAGTCGTCTGAGTCGAGGCTTGCTCTCGTCAATTTATTCGAGACCGTGCCGGAGCATCCTGTTGAGTTGGTGGCAGCGCACTCGCATTCACCGTAAATGCGCCCTTACCTCTACTGAGCCGGAACGCGTGGCGTGATTTCGGACGCGTTCCCCGTCTGCCCACGGGCTACACTACCGATTCACCAGTTTCTCTCATTTCGTTCCGGACGCCCCGACAATCCTCGACGCCGCCCGGATCGGGTATCGACGCCCCGTCGCTGCAAAGTCAATAATGCACACGCGACGGCTGGACATGCCTTACCGCAACATCCCCAGCCGCCTCCCATTCGACTGACTGTTCAAGCTCCAGTCGTACTCCGTCTTGACCACCTTGAACTCCCCACTCTCGAGCAACGCTTTCTCGGCCCCCGCCGGATAGTACCGCGCAATGAACCGACCCACCGCCGCTTCAGATCCGCCAAAATCGTTCATGTAGTTCGAGAACGAAAACACCTGGCTCCGGTACACCGTACGATTCGCCACATCCACCCGGTTCTTCGCCGGTGTCTGCGTCAGGAACACCTTCGCCTGATCCTCGAGCTGCGCCTCGACCCGCGCACCGGTGTACGCCTCACTCCGCAGCGGCGGGCACCCGATCGCCGCGCACACCAACGCGAAATGAATGCGTGGCTCGCGGAACGTGGGCCGGATCGTGCGCTGCTCGATGTCATCCAGCGTCATCGTGCGCCCGCCCACCACCGCAAACGCCTCCGACCAGGGACCCTTGAATCGCAGCACGCCGAGCGACTTGTTGATGTTGCGGATCGACTCGCGCTCGTTCTTGTTGTTGATGAGCTGAATCGTGTACGCATTATACGCGTTGATCCACAGCGCGAGTTGCTCGTTGCGCGGAAGCGTGGCAGGATTCGTCGCCGCCAGCAACCGCAGATAACCGGCAAATGCCGCGTCGTTCTGGAAGGCATCGTAGTTCACCAGGCCGTTCACGACATGCGCGCGCAGCAGGCGATCGAATGCGCTGTGATCCACAGTCTGTGCGCTGAGCATCGGAGCCGGCAGTGCGAGTGTCGTGGCGACCGTGGTCGCCACGCTGAAGCGGCGGAGTGTCTTGAATGTCATCGGAAGAGTGAGAAATAGCGGTGGAAGAGTGTCTTGACGAATGGAGTGAGCCTCGTCCGGTTGTACGCATCAGCCACCTTGCGCAGCACTTCGCCCTGCGTCGGGTACGGATGCATCGTCTTGCCGATCGCTCCCAGACCCAGCCCGTTCGTCATCGCGAGCGAAACTTCACTGATCATGTCACCGGCGTTCGGGGCGACGATGGTCGCGCCCACGATCCGGTCGGTTCCGCTTCGCACATGCACCCGGCAGAACCCCTCCGTCTCACCTTCCAGCCGCGCGCGATCCACATCGTGCAGCGGGACGGTGAAGGTCTGGATCGCGATGCCGGCCTGTGCCGCCGTCTCGGCGGTATGACCCACATGCGCCAGCTCTGGAGAGGTGTACGTCGCCCAGGGGGTGATCAGATTGCTCGCCTTGGCGCGGCCGAAGAAGAGGGCGTTCTGGATCACCATGCGCGCCTGGAAATCGGCAGCGTGCGTGAACTGCAGTGGCGAACAGACATCACCGACGGCAAACACTGCGCGATTGGTCGTGCACAAGCGGTCATCAACCGTGACGCCCTTGGCTGTGAAGGCCACGCCGGCGCGCTCGAGCTTCATCCCCTCGATGTTCGGTGCCCGGCCAATCGCGACGAGCAGAGCATCACCGACGTATTCCGTCTCGACGCCGTCGCACGTCACGCTCACGCGTCGCTCGGTTCCGTCCTGCGACACGCGCCTGATCTCGGCACCAAGGACAACGTGAACCCCGTCCGCGATCAGCGCCTTCTGCACCACGGCCGCTCCGTCCGGATCATCGCGATGCAGGATGCGTCCGGCTCGCTGAATCAGCGTCACATGCGAGCCGAAACGTGCGAAACACTGCGCCATCTCGCACCCGATCGGGCCGCCACCGATGATAAGCATCCGCGGTGGCAACGTCGTCAGATCGAAGACGGATTCGTTGGTGACGTACGCCACCGATTCGAGTCCCGGGAACGGTGGCGCCGCCGCTCGCGCACCCGACGCGATCACGGCGCGCCTGAACTGCAGCGCGGAGCCATCGACGATGATTGTCGACTGGTCACGAAATTCCGCTGATCCGAAGAAGACATCCACGCCCAGCTCGCGGAAGCGCGTTGCGCTGTCGATCGGACTCATCTCGGCACGAATTCGTCGCATGCGCGACATCATGGCGGTGAAGTCGCCGGCATGGCCGTCTGCGAGCGCCGGGCCGGCATACTCGGACGCTGCGCGCCGTGCGGTGGCCCAGACACGCGCAGCGCTGATCAAGCCCTTCGACGGCACGCAGCCGACGTTCAGGCAGTCGCCACCCATCAGGTGCCGCTCGATCAGCGCGACCTTCGCGCCAAGTCCCGCAGCACCAGCCGCCGAGACCAGTCCTGCCGTCCCTGCGCCGATCACGACGAGGTCGTACCGGCCGGACGGCGTCGGGTTCACCCAATCTGTCGGGTGCACCTGCGACAGGAGGTGGCTGTCCCACTGATCGTGCTCGAGCATGTGCTGACCGGAAGTGTTTGAAGTGGGTTGGATGCTGCGCTGCGATCAGGGCGCGCCGGTCGCCTCGGCCAGCGCCCGACGTGCAACGCGTGTCACCAGAATCGTGACGGCGGCGGTCGCCGCGAGGCCGAGCCCGAGGACAGCGTAGAAGCCCGGTCCTCGCACCGGTGCCGTGGCGCCCGCCGCGCCGATCACGGTGCCGGCGACTGAGCCGGAGTACACGTACAGCAACGTGCCGGGGATCATCCCGAGAGACGCGATGACGTAGTCCGTCGCCCGCACCTGCGTCAGGCCCAGTGCGTAGTTCAGCACGTTGAACGGGATCACGGGCGAGAGCCGAAGCAGGAACACCACACGTCGGCCCTGCGCCGCGATGGCCCGATCGATCGCCGCAAAGCGCGGGTCCCGCTGCACCCGCTCGGACACCCAGTCGCGGGCGACGTATCGGGCAATCAGGAACGCGAGCGTTGCACCCAGCGTCGCACCGATGAACACGATGATCGTGCCCTTCACGACGCCGAACAGCGCACCGGCGCCGAGGGTCAGCAGCGAAGCCGGGACGAACGCCACGCAGGCGACGGCATACGCGGCGATGAAGACGATCGGCCCCCAGACGCCGAGTGACTCGACGGCCGCGGTGAGGCGCGGGAGTTGTCCGCTGAGCTGCCGCCCGCCGACTACGAGGGCCACGACGACCAGCAGTGCGAGCACGATTCTGGCCGGGCTCACGCCACCAAATTTTGATGTTGGTTCAGTCATGCGTGTCCTACGTCAGGGTGGCAGGCTTTGGATCGCACTGCCAACCGCGAGGCCATCACGCCGTCTGGACACCCAGACCCAATGGCTCCCCGCTGTCGCTAAGGCCGAGTTCGTCGTGCAATCGGACCTTGGCCGCGGTGATCGCGTCGATGGTGCGTTGCTTGAGCACGGCCAGATCCGCCAGAGTTAACCCTGTCGTCTCGATCGGTTCCAGCACCCGGCAGATCGCCCGCGTCTTCTGGAACTGAAACGTGTGCTTGGCCATCGCCCGGCGCGTGCCCGCGACCACGATTGGCAGGATCGGTGCATTGTTCTCGATCGCCAGCCGAAACGCACCGTCCTTGAACGGCAGCAACGCGCCATCAGGAGACCGGGTGCCTTCGGGGAAGATCATCACGCTCACGCGCTGCTTCAGCTTCCCGCCACAGACGGCCATCGCCGTCACGATGCTGTCCTTCCGACCACGCTTCACCGGGATATCGCCTGAGAGCCACATCATCCAGCCAAGAAACGGAATCTTGAACAACTGCTCCTTGCCAAGCCACTTCATCTCCCAGGGGAGGTGCGAAATGAGGAACACATCTGCGTAGCTCTCGTGATTCGAAACGGCGACGTATGGGCGACGCGGGTCCCGGATGCGGATGCCGTCGGTGCTGAACTTCCAGAGCGGGTTGAGCCAAACCGTCGTGGCGGCCACGAGGCGGAACGTGCGCCCCGCATGGTAGCGGCTGCGATCGAAGGGCACTGTGACGATGAACACCGCCAGCACCACGAAGAACCCGATGATGATGGCAGCGATCAGGATCACCCACGCCCACGCGTTCAGGACTTTCTGCAGCACGACGTCAGCTCGTTGCGGCGGCGCGGATGCAGGTGCCGTCGAATCCACTGGTCTTGTGTGAGCCATCGCAGAACGGCTTGCGTGCGCTGGCGCCGCAGCGGCAGAGGAACACGTTCTTGCCTTCGGGCAACGGAATGACGTTTCCCTCGGCATCGGTGAGGTGGACGGATGGTGCGTCGGCGGCACTGATCATCAGCGAGCCGTTGTTGTTCACCTTGATCGTGATGGGCATCGGAATTGGCAGGGATTCTGGGTGCCGGCATGACCGCCGGACTGGGCGAAGGATAACGTCCGCAGGGCGATGCTGTTACCCGGTGCCAGTCGGCGCTCAGGCCGCGGCGGCCGCCGCCGCATGCCGTTTCAGCCGCTGGACCATCGCATTCAGCCCAACCTCTCGGCCGGCCAGCCCGATGTCGTGCATCAACTGGCGGACGATGTCGTTCGGAATCGCGAGCGTCACGCCGGGCGCCTGATCGTTCACCGCCTGGAACAGGATCGCCAGCACGGCGGCGACAGTCGGCGACTCGCGCACGTTCACGTCGGCATAGAAGTGCAGCAGGCCGTCGTGCACTTCGGGGAACAGGTCCACGCGTGTCTGGCATTCGTGTACGGTGAATGCGGTGCGATCGAGCGTCGCGAGCTGCGCGGGCAGCGGCTCGAGTTTCTTCGCGTACGCGACGAGGCTGGCCATCTTCTCTTCGCGACCCATGGCGCGGAACCGGCCGAGTACACGTTCGAGACCTGGGGGGGTGCGTTCCGTCATTGACATGCCGAAAGTTAGCAAGTCCTGGCCATATTGCGTGATATGCATCTGGTGATCGTGACATCCGGGTCGCGCGGTGACGTGCAACCCTATCTTGCCCTGGCAGTGCGGGCCGTACAGGCGGGCCATACGGTGACGCTGGCCACTCACGCGCCGTTCGAATCGTGGGTCACGTCTCACGGGATCGGATTTCGCTCGCTCCATGGTGATCCCGTCGCGATGCTCAGCACCCCGGCGGCCAGCGCCTGGCTGCGCGCGGGATCGCTGCACGGCCTGCGACAGTTTGCACTGGAATTCCGCCGCGACTTTCGCGAGCTCTCCGAGGGAATGCTCCGTGACCTGACCAGCGTGACCGCCGACGCCGATCTCGTGGTGTACGGCATGGTGTGCATGGCCGCGGCGCAGCTCCACGAGAGTCGCGGCACACCAGTCGTGGCAGGGTACCTGGCGCCTCTCACCGCCACGATAAACTTCCCCGCGCCCGGGCTCTCGTTTCGGGAGCCGGATTCGTGGGTGGACCGACGCGTCAACAAACTGTCGCATACGATCGCGCAGCAGATGCTCTGGCAACCATCGCGGCGCATCGTCAATCGCTGGCGCGTGAACGATCTGCGCCTGGCCACCCTGCCGCTGCGCGGGCCGTTCGCGTCGCAACAGTCGCCGTCGTACCCGATCTGCTACGCCTACAGTCCGTCCGTGTTACCGCGCCCGGCGGATTGGCCTGAGTGGGTCGCTCCGACGGGGTGGTGGTATCTCGATGAACCAACGTACCAGCCACCAGCGGCGCTGACGTCGTTTCTCGCGGCCGGCGACCGTCCAGTCACGATCGGATTCGGCAGCATGACGCCCCAGGATGGCGAGTGGCTCACGCAGACGATCCTTGGCGCATGTGAACGCGCAAAATGCCGGGTGGTGTTGCTGAAAGGCTGGGGCTCGCTCGGTGAGACGTCGCTTCCGTCATGGGCGCACGTGGAGACGGACATTCCGCATTCCTTCCTGTATGCGCGCAGCACTGGCGTCGTGCATCACGGCGGCGCCGGCTCCACCGGCGCCGGCGTCCGCAGCGGTGTGCCAGGCATGGTCGTCCCGCTGGGCTTCGACCAGCAGTTCTGGGGCAGTCGATTGCACGCGATGGGCGTGGCACCGGCACCCATCAAGCGACGCGATCTCACGATCGAGAACCTTGCGGCAGCACTGTGCACGATGCGCGACGATACGCAGATGCGCGATTGTGCCGCGGCGCTCGGTACCGCAGTTCGCGCGGAGGACGGAACGGGCGTTGCGTTGGCGCGCATCGAAGCGCACCTCGCTGCCGCCAACTAGTGTGGTGTCCCATAAATTCGTGTCAAAAGAAGGACTTCTGATACGAACTTGTGGGACACAACACCAGGTCAGCCCACGCCGAGCACCGCACGCTCAGGCGTCGACGCGGCGTCGGTGAGCGCGGCAATGAGCAGTGGGCGGGTCACGCCGAGATGGTGCGGCGAATCGAGCACGCTCTCCACCACGATCCGCGCGCGACCGTCCACGATGGAGATCAGGCGCGCCTTCGCCGTGCGCACGCCCTGCACCTGGTTCGCGGCATCCTCGCAGCGCCGGGCAAGGGCGAGCAGCGATTCGCCGGAGGCACCGTTCGCCGAAACACCGACCGTCAGCGGGATCATCCGCGTCTGAGTGCGCGAGTTGTTCGTCAACTTCGTCTTCATCACCTCGGCATTGGCGAGGCTGACTTCTTCGCCACTCGGGAGCCGCAGTCGGGTCGTCTTGAGGCCAACACTTTCAACCCTCCCGGTGATCTCACCAACGGTGATCTCGTCTCCCACGGTGAACGGCTTGTCGAAGGCGATGGCGAGGGCGGCCAGGAGGTCGCCGAGGATGTTCTGGACGGCCAGCGCAATGGCGATGCCCGTGATGCCGAGTCCCGTCACCAGGGCGGTCACGTTCACACCAAAGTTGTCGAGCGCAAGGACGACGATCAGCAGCAAGGTCGCGATGCGGATCAGGACGCCGATGACGGCCAGCGAGGCGCGATCACTCTGCTGCCCGTTCACCGGACGGCTGATCCGGCCGAGCCAGAAGTCCACCGTGGCATTCGCCCATCGCATGAACTGCAGGCAGAGGGCGCCGATTGTGAGGAGGCGCAGCCACACCGGCAGCGTGATGCCACCGCTCTCGTAGACCCCCGCCGCTGCCGTACCCATCGCCGCCATGAAGATCCGGGACGTCTTCCGGGCCAGCAGCAGGAAGACGTCGTCCACCCACGTCTCGCTCTCGGCAGCACCCTTGAGCCGACGTACCATTATCTCACGCAACGCCCACAAGGCCACGGCGGTGGCCGTCCCGATCGCCAGACCGGTCAGCCACTGCAGGGACGAAATTCCAAACACCGTGCTATCGCTGAGGGCGTTCATGGACATCCGGATCGGGTGTTCTGGCGTACTGATCGTGGGAACGAATTGCCCGGGCGTTGGCTAGACACCACACCAGACCCGGACGCGCTCCACCCAAACCTACTTTGCACGCCATGCGCTTCCTCGCACGTTCCATCCTGCTCGGTATCGTACTGGTGCCGTCCGCGCTCGCTGTCGCTCAGGGCCGCGGTGCCGTCCGCCCGGACAGCGCAACCTGCGCCCGGCAGCCGTCCACCGCCGGCTGCCGCACCGCGCGCGATTCGGCTGGCGCGAGGCTGTCTGTGGTCAGCGTCGTCGCGGACCAGCCCCGCAAGCTGCTGGACCGCCGCACGGCGACCGTGGGCGGTACGGTCGAGCGAGAGGAGTTGACTGCCCTGCCGACGGACGCGCGCGACCCGATCTCGCTGGCGTTCGCGCTCCCCAACGTCGCGCAGGCGACAGGATTCTTCGGCGACGCGCCGCGGCTCACGATCAATGGCAGCAACGCGCTCTATACGTCGTATACGGTGGATGGACTGGAGAACAACGAAGGCTTCCTTGGTGGTCCGCGGGTCGAGTTGCCGCTGTCGGCGCTCGAACGACTGAGCGTCGCCGCCAATACGTACGGCGCGGACATCGGTCGGAGCAGCAACGGTGTGGTGCAGTTCGAGACCCGTGCCGGCAAGTCGCGCTGGGGTGGCGACGCGTTCGTCTACAACCGGCCCGGCGTGCCGTTCGATGCGCGGGCGAAGATCATTCCCGGTGGAAATGCCGTGGCGTTCAATCGGGCGCAGGATGGCTTCCGACGCACGCAGGGCGGGGTCGCCGGCGGCGGCCCGCTGGTGAAGGATCGCACGTTCGTGTTCGGTGCGCTCGAGTACACGAACGAGAATGAAGACCGCATCGCAAGCACGACGAGCGTGGCATTCGTCGGCCGTGAGTTGCGGCAGATCTGGAAGGCGTTCGGGCGCGTCGATCATGGCCTGGGATCCGCCGGCAGCCTGACCGCCAAGTTCGCGCTCACGAGCACCGATCGCGAGGGTCTGGGCAGCGGCGTGCTGGCGCCCGAGGCCGACACGCGCACGCAACGCATCGGCTCACTGAGCAGCCTCACGCATCGCACCGCACTGAGCAACGGTCGCGCAAGCCAGATCACGTCGCTGCAGTTCGGCACGTTCCGGTGGAACTTCCCGCCCACGCGCAGCAGCTTCAGCACCCCGCAGGTCACGATCGTCGCGAACGATCCTGCGCGTCCCGGCAACACGATCACGCAGGCCATCGTCGGCTCCAGCAACTTCGTCTTCGACGAATCGGAAAAGCAGTTCCAGTTCCGCACGGAACATCGTCGCGAACTCGGCAACAGCAACACACTCACGGCCGGTGTCGACGTGGCGCGCAGCTCGTTTGCGCTGACCGGCTCGAACACGAATCCGATCGGCAGCTATACGGTACTGAACACTGGGAACATCACGCCGGCGAACGGAACGTTCTACAGCTTCAGTGACATTCCGCAGAATGCGCAGGTGCTCCGCTACAGCATCGACGCGCGACAGAAGCAGGTGGACCTCACGCAGCTGCTGACGAGCGCGTGGATCGAGGACCGATGGAACCCCACCGGCGAGGTCAGCGTGAACGCCGGTGTTCGCTGGGACTACGATGATCTCACATCACGCGGTGAGAGCTCGCCCGACCTGGACAACGTGCAACCGCGCCTGAGCGTGAACTGGACACCCACCGACAAGAGTGTCATTCGCGCCGGTGCAGGTCGGTATGTCGGCAGGTTCCCGTATGCGATCTACTCGGACGCCGTGCAGTTCGGCCCCGAAGGCAACGCCACGATCACGCTCGAAGGCGCACAGGCGCCGGCATATCTGCGTGGGCCAAGCGGCCCCACCCTCGCATCGCAGGTGAGCACGTTCCCGCCACGGGAAATCCGGCGTCTGTTCGCACTCGGCCTCGAGCAGCCATACAGCGACCAGGTCAGTCTCGGACTGCAGTACCAGCTCACACCGGCGTTCGGCGTCACGTTCGACGCGGTTGCGACACAGACCAACAACCTTCCGCTGTCGTACGACCTGAACGCCAGCACGCGCGGCATCCGGCAAGGTGACGCCACGTCCCTGCCAGTGTCGGTTGGCGACGCGTTCCGTCCCGTACGGCCGGCCACGGGCAGCTATCGCCGTCTGACCACGTCGGCGTCACTCGGTGAAGCGAACTATCTCGGCGTGACGACCGCCATCCGCTGGCAGCCGGAGCGCACGATCCTGCTCGATGCGAACTACACCGTCAGTCGCGCGCGCAACAACACCGAGGACATCAACTTCAATGCCACGCAAGGCAACAACTTCGATGCTGAGTGGGCGGATGCCGTGAACGACCGACGGCACAAGGCGTCGCTGCGTGCCGTGTATACGGGCGTCCGCCGGCTGACATTGAGCACGGTGTTCGATGTGCAGTCAGGATCACCGATCAACCGGATTGCCGGGTTCTGTGGCGCCTCCTACTGCGATCTCGATGGTTCCGGCGATACCTTCGGCAACGGATTCATCGGCAACCAGGACCGCTTCTTCGGTGTGCCACGAAACGGTGAGCGGTTGCCGGCGGTGACGCTGATGAATGTCAGTGCGGGGTATGCGGTCGGTCCGGTACAGATCCGCGCGGACGTCTTCAACGTGTTCAACACACGCAACGTGAGTGGCTATGCGAATGGACTGCCTGGCGGCGGCGCGCGTACACAGGTTGGCCGACCGGGCGATCCGGTCGTCTACCCGAGTGCTGCGCCGGCCCGCCAGATGCAGTTCTCAGCCCACTATGCCTTCTGATGTACGCCGACGGGGCGTTCTCGCCGCACTGCTGATCGCGGCGGTTGCGGGTGGGTGTACCGCCGTGCCCGCGCCGCCGACCGCCGCCGAACTGGCACGGATGCCATGGGACAGCGTTGTAGCGCGCGCGCGCGGCACGACGGTCGTCTGGCGCATGTGGCGCGGTGATCCTTCCATCAATGCGTTCGTCGATGCCTGGGTGGCGCCGCGCGTGCTGAAGGAGTTCGGGGTGACCCTGCGCGCCGTCAGCGGACAGGGGAACGAACTGGTCGACCAGTTGACCGTGGAAAAGGAGGCCGGTGCACGCACGGGAACGGCGAGCCTCCTCTGGATCAATGGCGAGACATTCAGTGCGTTACGCACCCGCGAACTGATTGCGGGACCGTGGAGCCAGGTGCTGCCGTCCGCGGTCGCAGTGGACAGCGCGTCACCGATCATCAGCCGCGACTTCGAACGGGATCCCGCCGGCTACGAATCGCCGTGGGGTACCGTGCAGCTGGCGCTCATCTATGACAGCGCACGCACACCAGCCCCGCCGCGAACCGTGGCTGAGCTCGCGCAGTGGATCCGTGCACATCCGGGCCGCTTCACATATGACCAGAGTTTCTCGGGCATCACGATGCTCAAGACCTGGCTGTACGCACTGAATGGCGGCGCAGCGACCTTTGCCGGCGGCTTCGATTCGACGAAATACGTCGCCGGCCGCACGCGACTCTTTGCGTTCCTCGATTCGCTCAAGCCCTCGCTCTGGCGGCAGGGCACACAGTACCCGGCTGACGTTGCGGCGCTGCATCGGCTGTTCGCGAACGGCGAGATCGATTTCACCTTCTCGAACAACCAGAACGAGGCGGTGACGAAGGCGATGCAGGGCATCATTCCGGCGACCAGCCGCGCACTGGTCTTTCGGGATGGGACGATTGCCAATGCGCACTACCTTGGCATCCCGTTCAACGCACCCAGCGCGGCCGGTGCGATGGTCGTGGCGAACTTCCTGCTGTCGCCGGAAGCGCAGCTCGAGAAACAGCGTCCGTCCGTGTGGGCGGATGGGACGGTGCTGCGTCTTGGCAAGCTCACCCCCGAGTGGCGTCTCCGGTTCGACTCGGTGGTGAACGACCGGCGCCTCGTGCCGCCTGAGTCGCTGCGGATCTACGCGAGGCCCGAAGTCGCGGCGCAGTATCACGAACGCCTGCAGGCCGACTGGCGACGGATGGTTCGCTGAGATTGCGCACACGTCGCTGGCTGGCGACACTCCGTCCGTGAATTCCTCCCGCGCTTCCGGCAAACGCACGGCACTTCCCCTCTTGTTGGCGGGTGCGCTGCTCGGTGTGCCCATCGCGGCGGGTGTAGGGTACACCGTGGCTGGCGCACTGGGCCTGGTGGGTAATGCGGCGCCCGGTGGACTGCTTCGCGTGCTCGACGATGCGGCTGTGCTACGCTCCGCGATGCTCTCCCTGTGGATCGCCGCGGCGGGGACCGGCATTGCGCTGGTCGGCGCAGTATCGCTGGCATTGCTCTTCGCCGGTCACTCCCGGCTGGATGCCATCGCGCGAAGCACCGCAGCGCTCCCGCTTCCTGTCCCGACCGTCGCGGCGGCGGTGGCCGTGCTGCTGCTGCTTTCGCAGAGCGGCTGGTTTTCACGGGTCGCGGCGCAGTTGCACGTCATCGCCCGGCCGGCGGATTTTCCGGCGCTCGTGTATGACCCGATCGCCGTTGGTGTGATCGCGGCAGTCGTGTGGAAGGAGTTGCCGTTTCTGCTGCTCGTGGCGCTCTCGCTGCAATCATTGCGTGGAGACGCGCTCACGTCGGCAGCGCGCACGCTTGGCGCGTCGCCATGGCAGACGGTGCGGCTTGTCACACTCCCGCTGCTCATGCGCGGGATGGCGCCGAGCATCATCGCCGTGTTCGTATTCGTGCTTGGATCGCTCGAGTTGCCGCTCGTGCTGGCCCCCAGTTCGCCGCTGGCGCTGCCATTGCTGATCCAGGAGCGCCGGCAGGCACTCGATGCAGCGTCGCGCGGCGACGCCTACGTCATTGCACTGCTGGCAACTGCATTGGCGCTCGCGGCGGCCGTTGCTCACGAATGGCTGCGAGGCGACGAATGACGCGTGCCACGTCTGCGATTCGCGCGGCAGTGGTCCTGCTGCTGCTCGTGGTGGTGCTCGCGCCACTCGGGATCCTCATCGTGACGTCCTTGTCGCGCGCGTGGTTCTATCCCGCCGTCCTGCCGGCGGCACTCGATCACAGTGCGTGGTCCGATCTCATTTTCGACCCCGCGCATCGCGCCGCGCTGTTGAACAGTCTCGTGCTCGGCGCGACGACGGCCGTCGTGGCCACCACATTGGCGTTGCCGCTTGGCCGATCGGCGGCGCTGAGCACACGTCTGGTGCGTCGCAGCGTCGCGTTGCTCGCGTTCACTGCAGTGGCGCTGCCGCCGGTGGCACTCGGTGCGGGGCTGCAGTTGACGGTGCTCACGCTGGGACTTGGCGGTACGATCACCGGCGTGTTCCTGTCGCATCTGGTCCCTGCGCTTGGCTATCTGACGCTGGTGTTTCTCGGCGTCTTCACGCGGTGGGATCTGCGACTCGAGGAGACCGCGGCGACACTCGGTGCGACTGGCGTTGCACGCTGGCGCCTGGTGCTGCTGCCGTTGTTGCGCCGGCCGATCGTCGAAGCACTCGCACTCGGCTTTCTGGTGAGCTGGGCACAGGTCGCGCTGACGCTGCTGGTTGGAGGCGGGGCCGTGCGCACGTTGCCGCTGGATGTGCTTGCGATGCTGCAATCCGGTCAGGATCAGCGCGCCGCGGCCGGTGCCCTCGCGCTGGCGATTCCCGCGCTGGTGGTGCTCGGTGCATCGAGAGTCGCGGCGCGGCAGACGGCGGCGGTGGTCGCATGAGCCGCGTGCTGGATGTCCGTGACCTCGGCGTCGACTTCGGCAGCACGTCACGGTCCGGTTTGCGCGGATTGAACTTTGGTGTGGATGGTAGCGACTGTCTCGCGGTGCTTGGCGCGTCGGGCTCGGGGAAATCATCGCTGCTCCGGACACTGGCTGGACTGCAAGTCGCCGCCGGTGGATCCGTGCGCGTCAAGGGTCGCGATGTGACGGCGTTGCCGCCTGAGCAGCGCAGCATCGTGTATCTGCATCAGGAGCCGGTGCTGTTCCCGCATCACACCGTGGAAGACAACGTCGCGTTTCCGCAGGTGGTGCGTGGTGTGTCGGCCATCACGGCGAAGCAACGCGCGCTTGAGTGGCTCTCTCGTCTCCAGGTGGCCGAGTTGCACGGGAGGAAGGCCGACGCCTTGAGTGGTGGCCAGCGCCATCGCGTGGCACTGGCGCGCGCGTTGTGCGCCGAGCCGGAGGTGCTGCTCCTGGATGAGCCGCTGGCGTCGCTCGATCCTGCGACACGACGTGATGTGCGTGAAGCGTTGCAGGCCGTCCGCCACGCGAGCGGCGCCGCGATGGTGCTCGTGACACACGATCTGGACGATGCGCTGGCGATCGCGACGCATATCCTGACGCTCGGTGGTGAGGGGCAGACGGCGCTCGCAACCCCTGACGAGCTCCTGCGGCACCCGCCGTCGCTCGAGGTGGCGCGGTTGCTCGGCGTCTACAGCGAGATCGCCGGCGTCGTGCGAGTGCACGGATCAGTCTCCGTCTTCGATTGGATCGGTGGTTCGGTCCAGACGGATGGAATGACGAGCGGTGCAGCGATCGCCTGCGTGCGCGCGAGCGAGGTTGATGTCGTGCCGGGCGATGAGCGGAATGCGCCCGTGCTCACCGTGACGGAGCGGCGCAATGGAGCGCACGAGAGTGTCCTGACGGTCCGGAACGCCGAGGGCGCATCCGCGTCGGTGCGGGTCGGGAGTAGCGTGGTCGCGGATGCCGGAACGCAGGTGCAGCTCGTGTTGCGCCATGCCCGCCTTCACTCCATCCGCTGAGCGACGCATGTTCGATCACCTCCTGCGCGGGCTGAAGGACGCATGGCTGGCCCCGCTCGCGCGGCTGCTGCGGGGGGTGTCGCCCAACCTGCTGTCGGTTATTGCGCTGCTGTTCGGTCTGGGGGCTGCGCTGGCCGCGGCCCGCGGCGCGTACTCACTCGGGTTGGCGCTCTGGCTGGCAAACCGCGTACTGGACGGCCTGGACGGTACCGTGGCCCGGCTTGCCGCCCGGCAGTCGGACTTCGGGGGCTACCTCGACATCCTGCTCGACTTCGTCGTCTACGCGGCTGTTCCGGTGGGGCTCGCGGCGGGCAATGGCACGAGGGACGTCCTGCTTGCCGCAGCGGTACTGGAGGCAGCGTTCTTCGTGAATGCCTGCAGCTGGATGTATCTCTCGGCGGTCCTCGAGAAGCGTGCATCCGGCGCGGCGTCCACCGGCGAACTCACTACGGTGACCATGCCGCCGGCGCTGGTGGCAGGGTTCGAGACCGTGGTGTTCTTCGCGCTGTTCTTCCTGTTCCCCGGGCGACTCGAACTGCTGTTCGGGTTGATGTCGACACTGGTCGGCATCAACATCCTGCAGCGGCTCGTGTGGGCCCGCCGGGTGCTGTAGTCTTCAGTCGTTGTGCACACTGATTCCTCCTGACGAATTCCGCCATGCTGATCCGCAATCGCATCGAACCACCGTCGTCCGAGATCACGCCCGAGCGAGAGTATCTCGATCGTCGCGACTTTCTTGGGCTGATCGGCAGCATGGGTGCCGTCACGGCGGCCGGCGCGCTGACGCAGGCGATGCTCGGGAGCGTGCAACCGGTCGGTGCACAACAGCCCGAGCCAGTGACGGACGAGGACAAGGTCACCAGCTACAACAACTACTACGAATTCGGGACCGACAAGGAAGATCCTAAGGCGAACGCGCAGCAGTTCCGGACGCGCCCATGGTCCGTGAAGATCGAAGGCATGTGTCGTCGCACCGGCAACATGCCGCTCGACGACTTGCTCCGTCCGAGCCGAATTGAGGATCGCACCTACCGATTCCGCTGCGTCGAAGCGTGGAGTGCAGTGATCCCGTGGCGCGGCATTCCGCTCGCGGATGTGATCCGTCGCGCGGAGCCGCTCCCGTCGGCGCGCTTCGTGGAGATGACGACGCTGCTGGATCCGGGGCAGATGCCCGGCCAGCGTCGGGCGACGATCGACTGGCCGTACCTGGAAGGCCTGCGACTCGATGAAGCGCTCAATCCGCTCGCATTTCTTGCCACCGGGATGTACGGCAAGACGCTCCCCAATCAGAACGGCGCCCCGCTGCGGCTGGTGGTACCGTGGAAATACGGCTTCAAGAACATCAAGGCGATCGTGAAGCTGAAGTTCACTGACACGCAGCCCACGAGCACATGGATGCGTGCGGCGGCCGACGAATACGGGTTCTATGCGAACGTGAATCCGACCGTGGACCATCCACGCTGGACGCAGGCACGCGAGCGCCGGCTTGGCGACATCCTGCGGCGTCCCACCCTGATGTTCAACGGCTACAGTGATCAGGTCGCGTCGCTCTACAGCGGCATGGATTTGCGTCGCAACTACTGAGCGCGTCGTTCGCATGACCTCAGCTGTCGCATCGCGCCCGCGTCCGCGCGGACCACTCATCGCGCGCGCGCTCAAGCCGTTGGTCTTCCTCGTCCTGCTCGGACCGGCCGCATGGCTCACGTTTGCCGCGCTCACCAATCGGATCGATGGCGACGTCGTCAAGATCATCGAGATCGACACCGGCACGGTGGCGCTGCGGTGTCTCGCAGCAACACTGCTCCTCACGCCGCTGCGGCAACTCACCGGCTGGGCATGGCTGACCGGGTATCGGCGCATGCTCGGCCTGTTCGTGTTCTTCTACGCCACGGTGCACATGTCTGTGTACTTCGGCCTCGATCTCGAACTGCGCTTTGGGGAGATCTGGGCCAGCATCGTGAAACGCCCGTACATCACCATCGGAATGCTCAGCTGGCTGCTGCTGGTTCCGCTGGCGATCACGTCACCGAACGTCATCGCGAAGCGGCTTGGTGGCGCGAAGTGGAAACGGGTGCACCGGCTGACATATGTGCTGGCGATCACCGCGACCACGCACTACCTGTGGGCCGTGAAGAAGGACACGTTCTGGCCCCTCGTGTACTTCGCGATTTTCGCGGCGCTGCTCGGCGTGCGAGCCGCGCGGTGGCGGGCGAACAGGCAAACAAGCCGAGCTCTGCCGTGACGGATGTGCAAGTTTTCCGCGGTCCCGCTTCTCCTCTGTGCACCCTCCAACCAATTGGGAGAATCGCATGACCATTCGTACCCTGCGCCTCAGTGCCGCAGCCCTCGCCACCGTCGCCCTCGTTGCCTGCAACAAGCCGGCGGACACCCCAGCCGTCTCCGACAGCTCGGCGCCAGCCAATGCAACGCCAACCGTTGCGGCTCCGACGGACTCAGCCGTGAAGACGGATTCCACCACGCCGCAGGTGAAGCCGGATTCGGCAAAGCCGACAGCGGACAGCGCCAAGCCCGCGAAGTAATGCACTCGGCGGGCAACCGCTGAGGCCTGGTCGAGAGGTCCGGGGAGGTCGCATCGGGAGATGTGGCCTCCCCGCTCGCTTTGCCACCCGGCGAGGGAAGGCGTGGATGCGCGGCTACCTTTGCCGGGTGTCCACCATCTGGCCTGCCTTCGCGATCACCGCTCCCGGTGTCGCCCCCGTCACTGCTGCCGAGCTCGCTGCGCTCAGGATTCCACACGATCCGCCGACGCCGGACGGCGTCGCGTTCAAGGCGGATTTCCGGACCATCGCGCTCGCGAACCTCTGGCTGCGCACCGCATCCCGCGTGATCGTCCGGCTGGGCGAGTTCAAGGCGCAGGGCTTTGCCGATCTCGAGAAGGGGGCCGCTCGGCTTCCCTGGCAGCAGGTGCTGCTCCCGGGTCAGGCGATTGCCGTGCGGGTCACCTGCCGCAAGTCGCGACTCTATCACTCCGATGCAGTGGCGGAGCGGGTGGCGCGCCAGATCTCGAAACACTTCGGTATCGATGCGCCCGTCGTTCGGCTCACGGACAGTGACGACGATGACGCACCGAGCGACGAGGCGCAGCGGATTCTCGTTCGGATCGTGCATGACGTCTGCACCATCAGCGCAGACACGTCCGGCGATCTCCTCCACCGGCGCGGGTACCGGCAGGCGGTGGCAAAGGCGCCGCTGCGCGAGACGATTGCCGCCGCCTGCCTGCTGGCGTGCGACTACGATGGCACGCAGGCGTTCCTCGACCCGATGTGTGGATCCGGCACGTTTCCGATCGAGGCGGCGATGATTGCGCGCCGTCAGGCCCCCGGCCGCGCTCGACCCTTCGCGTTCGAACACTGGCCCGGCGCAGACCGCGACGTGCTCCCCAACCTCCGTCGCTCGACGAAGGCGGCGGGCGACGATGTGGCTGACCTTCCCATCGTGGGCAGCGACCGTGACCCGGGTGCCGTTCGAATGAGCCGGGAGAACGCCGAGCGTGCCGGCGTGGCGAAGATGGTGCAATTCGAGCAAGTCACGCTCGAGTCGATTGAACCGCCTGCCGAGCAGGGGCTCTGGTGCAGCAACGCACCGTACGGTCGCCGCATGGGCAACACGGATGCACTCACCGGGCTCTTCGTGCAGATCGGCAAGCTCGCCCGCGGTGCGTTCGCCGAGTGGCGCGTTGCGCTGCTGCTGGCGGAGCAGTCGCATGTGAAGGCGCTGCAGTCACCGACGACCGAGATCCTCCACACGCGAGTCGGCGGGATCCAGGTGGGGCTCCACGGCATCGAGATCTAGCGTAGTGTGGCCGAAGTTCCTTGGCCAAAGGTGGGCGGTGGATTTCGGTGCCAGCCAAGGCGCAACCCGCAGCGATACCGGCGGTATCGCGAGGAGTTGCAACGCCGGGTGGTGGCGAAAGACACGCCCAACTGCCAAGAGACTTCGGCTACGGTACACTACCCGCGGCGACACCTCTCGGAGGAGCACTGCCCCGCGATAGATTTGCCGCATGGCTGACTCCAACATCACCAGCAGTGCCTTCAACGACGGCTACATCGCCGAACAGTTCGAGGCGTTCCGCGCCGATCCATCAAGCGTTGATGAATCGTGGCGCCAGTTCTTCCGCCTTGCGGCCCAGTTCGGCGGTACCGAGGTCTCCCTTGCGGCGGCTGCCGACCCTGAGCTTCCGCGCATAGCCGCGGCGGCCGCAGCGCTCGCGCAGAACATCCGCATCTTCGGCCACCTTGCCGTGCCGCTCGATCCGCTCGGTACGCCATCGCTTGGCGCGCTCGAGCTGACACCGGAGTTCTTCCGCATCACCGAAGCCGACCTGGCGCGCATTCCCGCCACGTCGCTCGGCTTCAACGATGGCCGGTTCGCGACCGCGACCGACATCATCGCGATGCTGCGGAAGCGCTATGCGTCACGTCTCGCGCTCGAAGTCACGCACCTGCCGTCCGAAGCGGAGCGTCAGTGGTTCCGCGCCATGCTGCGCGCCGAGCATCACACGCGCGCGCTGACCAGCGATGAGAAGATCGCGCTGCTGACGCGATTGACACAGGTGGATGGGCTCGAGCGATTCCTCGGTCGCGCATACCAGGGCAAGAAGCGATTCAGCATCGAAGGCACCGATGCGCTCGTGCCGATGCTCGACACGGTGATCAGCGAGGCATCCGAGCACGGCACGACGGAGATCGTGATCGGGATGGCGCATCGCGGCCGGCTCAACGTGCTGACGAACGTGATGGGAAAGCCATACGGCACGCTGTTCTCGGAATTCGAGGGGCATCATGGTGCCGCCGCCGACGATGAAACCGGCGACGTGAAGTACCACATGGGCTTTGAAGGCTCGCGCACACTCCCCTCGGGCCGCAGGGTGGAACTCGCGCTGGTGCCGAATCCGAGCCACCTCGAATTCGCCAATCCGGTCATCAACGGGGTGGCGCGCGCGCGGCAGCGCGGCAGGGGTGCTGGCGGCACACGCGACCCGAAGTCGGTCCTCACGGTCTGTGTGCATGGCGATGCGGCATTCATCGGTGAAGGTGTCGTCGCCGAAACGTTCAACATGAGCCGATTGCGCGGCTTTGAAGTCGGTGGGACGCTGCACATCATCGCCAACAACCAGGTTGGCTTCACCACGGATCCGGTCGATTCGCGCAGCACGCACTACGCCAGTGACCTCGCGAAGGGCTTTGACGTACCGATCGTCCATGTGAATGGCGACGACGCGGAGGCTTGCGTGATGGCGGTCCGGATCGCGATCGCGTACCGGACGCAGTTCGGCAAGGACTTCCTGATCGACCTGGTCGGCTATCGTCGTCACGGGCACAACGAGACCGACGAGCCGCTCTTCACGCAGCCTGAGCTCTACGCACGCATCAAGTCGCATCCGACACCCCGGCAGGTCTGGGGCGCCCGGCTCGTCGCCGACGGCGTGATGACCCAGGAACAGGTCGACGCCGTCGACGCCGACTTCGCGAAGGAACTCGAGAGCATCTTCGACTCGGCCCGCAGTGGGACGCACGAGCACGACGATGTCGTGATGGAGCCGCTCGAGCCGTCGGAGATCCGGACCGCCGTTGACGCCGACCGGCTCACCGCGCTGAACGAGGCGTTGCTTGCGTGGCCGGAAACGCTGCAGGTCAATCCGCGGCTGGCGAGGACCCTCGAGCGCCGTCGCGATGGCTTGCAGAAGGCGATCGACTGGGGCCACGCCGAGACGCTGGCATTCGGCACGCTGATCCAGGATGGCGTCCACGTTCGCCTCACCGGGCAGGATGTGGAGCGCGGAACGTTCAGCCATCGACAGGCCGTGTTGCACGATGCGAACACCGGCGCCACGTACACGGCGCTCCAGTATGTCCCTGGCGCGCGGGCGACCATGGAGATTGCCAACAGTCCGCTCAGCGAAACCGCGGTGATGGGCTTCGAATACGGATTCAGCACGGCCGCGCGTGATACGCTCGTGTGCTGGGAGGCACAGTTCGGCGACTTCGTCAACGTTGCGGCGCCAATCATCGATCAGTTCATCGCCGCCGACGGCGCGAAGTGGGGTCAGGACTCCGGTCTCGTCCTGCTGCTGCCGCATGGCTACGAAGGGCAGGGCCCCGAGCATTCCTCGGCGCGACTGGAGCGGTTCCTGCAACTGTGCGCGGAGGACAACATGACGGTGGCGTATCCGTCGTCTCCGGCGCAGTACTTCCATCTGTTGCGTCGTCAGGCACTGCGGTCGCAGCGTCGCCCGATGGTCCTGATGCAACCGAAGTCGATGCTGCGCCTCCCCGACGCGATGAGCGGCCTTCGTGACCTCGCCAAGGGTGCGTTCCAGCCCGTCATCGATGATCCGTTCACGAAAGGGCGCGAAAAGGCCGTCACACGATTGATCTGCTGCACGGGCAAGATCTACTACGAGATTCGCGCCGCGAACCCCGCTGAACACATCGCCGTCGCCCGCATCGAAGAGTTGTATCCCTGGCCGTCCGACCAGATCTCCGCGCTGATTCGCCGATATCCGAATCTGACGGAGCTGGTGTGGACGCAGGAGGAACCGAAGAACATGGGCGCGTGGACATTCGGCGAGCCGCGACTGCGCGGCGTGACGGGCGAGGCGATTGCACTCAGGTACGCCGGCCGGCCTGAGCGTGCGAGCCCCGCCGAGGGGCACGAAGCTGCGCACAAGCTGGAGCAGGCGCGCATCATTGCTGACGCACTGCGCGTCGCGGCACCGGCACTACGCGTGACGCAAGCCGCCAAGGTCGTCGCGGTGAAGCCGTCGCTCACGAAGGCGGTCGTGAACAAGGCTCCCGCGCGGAAGGCGTCAGCGAAGAAATCACCAGCAAAGAAATCTGCGGTGGCACAGTCAGTGGCACAGTCATCGGCGAAGAAGGCGCCGGCGAAGAAGGCGAAGAGCACCCGGTCAGCATCCGCACGCCGACGCTGACCAGCGGTATCACTCCGTTGCACGCGGCGCGCCCGTCCTCCTCGTGATGACCGGCGTGCCGTGTTGCAACACTCCCCGCCAGCGGCGGGATTTCCCGATCTGAAGGCCCCGATGCTGATTTCCGCGTGTTCGATCCGTCGTTTCGCCAGCGCAGCGCTTGCCGTCATCGCACCCGCGATGCTCGGCGCTCAGCCGGGCGCCGTCGCGATTCATGATCTCTCCAGCGGCCTGGGGACTGCGGTGCGAGTACTGATGATCGGCGCACACCCGGACGACGAAGACACGCAGCTCCTCGGCTGGCTTGCGCGCGGTGCCAAGGCGGATGCGGCGTACCTCTCGCTGACGCGTGGCGACGGTGGACAGAACGCGATCGGCAACGAGCTCGGCGAAGGGCTTGGGGCGATTCGGACGGAGGAGCTGCTTGCGGCACGTCGGACCGATGGCGCACGGCAGTTCTTCACTCGCGCATACGACTTCGGCTTCTCCAAGACGGCGGAGGAGACCTACAAGCATTGGCCGCGCGACTCGGTGTTCGGTGACGTGGTCCGCATCGTTCGCGCATTTCGCCCGCACCTGATCATCGCGGTATTCAGTGGCACGCCGCGCGATGGGCATGGGCATCATCAGGTGTCGGGCATGCTTGCGCGCGAGGTATTCGACGCCAGCATGGATGTGGCACGCTACCCCGTCGCGACCTACGGTGCCTCGTGGACCGTGTCCAAGTTCTACCGGGCGGCGCGCTTCAATGCGGCGAACGCCACACTCAAGATCGACGTTGGAACGTATGACCCGATCCGCGGACAGTCGCTGGGCGAAATCGCGGGACTCAGTCGCAGCCAGCACCGCAGTCAGGGCTTTGGCGTAGCGCAGCCGCGCGGCACGCTGGTGGACTATGTGCGGCGCGAGGCCTCGCGGGTGAACGACGCGACGCCGGCTGAGCGCGAACGAGCGATGTTCGACGGTCTGGATCCGACGCTCGGTCGTTTCCGACCAGAAGCCGGATCCGCCATGCGGCCGACGTTCGACAGCCTCGCAGCCGTGCTGGCGTCGCTCGCCTCGCAGGTGGACGTCAACCGACCATGGACGTCGCTCCGACGGATCGACGACGCACGGCACTTGCTGGACCGCTTCTGCACGAACGGGAACCCCGCGCGGAGCGACATGTGCCGCAGCGATGATTCCATTCCGACGACGGTGTCGCCGGCAGACGCCGACCTGCTCATGAGCTCCGCGCGCACCTTCTCGCATCTGCAGCGCCTTGGCGCCGCGTGCAGCGGGCTCCTGCTGGAAGCGACGGTGACACGGCAGTTCGTGGCCGAGGGTGACACGGCGTCATTGGTCATCCGCGTCACGAATCGCAGTCCGTTCGTGGCGCGGGTGTCGGTGTTCACGCCGAGTGGGGCGGGAACGATGGCACCCCGCGATACGATTGCGCCGGGCGATGCGTACATCACGACGCTCCCGTTGCCGTCGTATCCGCGCACGGCACCGTGGTGGCTGCATCGGCGCCCTGATGACTCGCTTGCGACACTCGGCAACGCGATCATCGAACCGGTCGCACGCAATGGAGACATGTTTGTCGAGCCGGCGTCGGTGACGGACGAAGAAGCGCGCGCCGCACGACCCGACGCATCGGTGCCCGCGCTGGTGGACGGGGTGCCTGTGCAGCTCAGCGCGCCGATCGTCTGGCGACGTGTGGACGAGGTGCGGGGCCAACTCGACGGTCCGGTCATGTTCGTGCCACGCGTGACGGTGACGATCGATGGTGGTCAGGCGGGATACGTTAGGGCGAACACCGTGTTCATGCGCGCCGTGAGCGTGCGCGTGACGGCGCACGGGAAGGTGGATGGTCCGGTCAAGGTGTCGTTGCAGTGGCCCCGCGGACTGAGCGTTGACACGGCGGTGCGCTCGGTGAGCATCGGTGCGGGCGACGAGGTCGTCGTGCCGTTCACACTGCGTGGCTCCTTGCCGCGTGGCCGGCATGTGCTCAGTGCCAGCGTCGACGCGCGGGTCGGTGAACGGATGCGCTCCTACGCCAGCGGATACCAGCGCATCGAGTATGAGCACGTTCGGCCGCAGCATCTGTATCGCCCGGCAGCGGTGGCGCTCGAAGCGGTCGAGACAGCAGCGTTGCCGTCAGGCCTGGTCGGCTACATCGACGGCCTCGCCGACAACGTCGCGCCAATGCTGTCACAACTTGGTGCGACGGTGGAACGCGTGCAGGCGAGCACGATCAGTGCAGCGTCGCTGGCACGATTCAAGGTGATCGTGGTTGGCCCGCGCGCGCTGGAGGCGCAGCCGGCGCTCGCAATGCGCATGCCCGTGCTGCAGGAGTGGGTGAAGAGCGGCGGGACGATGATCGTGCAGTACCAGCAGGGTGACATCGGTCGGCCGGGAATGGCGCCGTTTCCCGTCACCTTCGGGCGCCCGGCCGCGCGGGTGACGGAGGAGGACGCGGAAGTGCGCGTGCTTCGCGCGGACAGTCCACTGCTCACGCGCCCCAATCGCATCGAGCGCTCCGACTGGAACGGGTGGGTGCAGGAGCGCGCGACATACATGCCGACGACCGCGGATTCAGCGTACACACGCGTGCTCGGCATGAACGACGCTGGCGAGCCGGAGAATCCGAACGCGCTGCTGACCGCCTCGATCGGGAAGGGCACCTACGTCTTCACGACGCTGGCGCTGTTCCGGCAGTTGCCGGCCGGAGTGCCAGGCGCGGCTCGACTCTTCGTGAATCTGTTGAGTGCTGGTCAGAACACGGCGGTGGTGCGGCGTCGGCCTGTGCCGTGATGCCAGCGCTGACTACATCCTGAGCTGCCGCACCAGCATCGCGATCTGCCCACCGTGATACGCGCCATGCTCCACCACGCCGTGCAGCATGGCGCGTACGGTGTACTCCCGGCGCGGCACGTTGCGGTCGAGGAGCGCGGGATCCATCCGCCGCACCGCATCGGCGAGACTGCGGTGCGCATCGCCAAGCTGGCGTAGAGCCGTCTTCCACGCCGTTGGCGTCGTGCGCGAAACCGGTGGCCAGTCTTCGTCGTCCGCCGGCTCACCGGTTGGCTTGAGCGAGAGTCGCCACTCCGCGATGGCCGCCCATGACGTGATGTGCAGCACGAGTTCCCAGATCGAGTGCGCGCCGCTGACTGGGTGCGCCGCGGCGCTCGCCGCGGTGACACCGCTCAGCAGCTCACCCAGCGCCGATCCGTGCCAGACCGGACCTCGGACCGTCCGCTCGATCGAGGCGGCCAGCCCCTCAAGGCTATCCATTGGTGCGCCGGGATCTCGCGCGCGGCTGATCCGTTCCGAGAAGCGCCAGCACCTTCTTTGGCGCGGCCTGACGGTACCCATCGTCCAGCAGATCCCGCACGGCTGCCCACGGCGGCCGGCGATCGAGCCAGACGCCAATCCATCCGCCGGGCCCCACATACGGGGGCGCAAAGAAGCGGTCCGGGTCTGACGCGATGACCAGCGTCTGATTCACCGGCATCGCCTTGATCCACACCGCAGGCCTGCCATTCCCGTGATGGGTCTCGGCGCTGGCGTACATGGCGAACAGCTTGTCCTTCACGCGAAAGGTCGGTTCTCCCCATGCCAGCTTCTCCGAGGACTCGGGATACGCGAGGCAGAGCGACCGGAGGCGAGCGAGAGGATCAGGAGGCATGCGGCTCCCGGGGATGGTGGCATGTTGGGGCGCGCGTCCTGCCCGCGCACCCGGAAAAGTAGAACGGTGCAGCGGAAGCTGGCGTTGGCGCGTTTCCCGTGACATGGTCCCAACGACCCCCGACCACCCGGAGCCTTGATGTCCAGAGTTCGCACTCTCGTTCTCCTCCTTGCGTCCGCGAGCACCCTCGTCGCGCAACCGAGTCCCACCAATGGAGTCACGCACGGACAGCGGGCACGACGCCTCGCCATCCGGAACGCCTTCGTCATCGACGGCAACGGCACGCCGATGCGCGGCCCGATGGACATCATCGTGGAAGGCAATGTCATCACGCAGATGGTCGCACTCGATCCGGTCGCGATGCGCGCCGGACGCACGACGCGCGTCCCGGCTGATGCCGAGATCGATGCGACCGGAAAATACGTGCTGCCCGGCCTCATCAACGCCCACGCACACATGCAGTCCAATCGCAGCGGGCAGTCGATGGGTGGCTTCGAGTACAACCACAAGATCTGGCTCGCCAACGGTGTCACGACGGTGCGTGAAGTTGGCGCCGAGAGTGAGTCGCTGAGCGTGGTGCTGCGTGGCCGTTCACAGCGCGCGGAAATCGTTGCGCCACGCATGTTCATCTATCCGTTCTTTGATCGGGGCCAGATCCGGACTCCGCTCGAGGCACGGCTGCGAGTACAGGCGATGAAGCGACTCGGCGTCGATGGCATCAAGATCGGCGGCATCCATCGCGACCTGATGGAGGCCATGGAGGACGAGGCACACAAGCTGGGTCTTCGCATCGCGCACCACGTCGGCGTGGAAGAGACGAATGCGTGGGATGATGTGAAGTTTGGCACGACGAGTATCGAGCACTGGTATGGAGTTCCGGATGCGGCGATTCCGGATCTACGGCAGAATTTCCCCAGCGACTACAACTACTCCGACGAGACCGATCGATTCCGCTGGGCGGGAAGACTGTGGCGCGAGGCGGATCCGAAGATTCTCGACTCGCTGCTGACTGCGATGGTGAAGGCGAATGTGGCGTGGGTGCCGACGATGGACATCTACGAAGCCAGTCGCGATCTCCAGCGCGCGCAGACGCAGCCGTGGTTCCGCGACTACCTGCACCCCTCGCTGGCGAACTACTTCAAGCCCGATCCCGCCAATCATGGCTCGTACTTCATCGGCTGGAGCAGTACCGACGAAGTGTACTGGAAGGAGAACTACCGGATCTGGATGGCGACGCTCCGGAGCTTCGAGCGCAAAGGCGGCACGATCGGCTGTGGCGACGATGCCGGATTCATCTATCAGCTGTACGGTTACGGCATGATCCGTGAGATGGAGCTCCATGCAGAAGCCGGCTTCCATCCGCTCAAGGTCATCGAACATTGCACCGGCAACAACGCGCGCATCCTTGGTGAGGAATCGCGTCTGGGGCGTGTGCGCGTGGGCTGGCTGGCCGACCTGATCGTCGTGGACGGCAATCCACTCGAAGACCTCAAGGTGCTCTATGCAGGCGGCACCTCCGCCGTGCGCGATGGCAAGGAAGTGCGGACACTCGGCAGCGAGTGGATCATCAAGGACGGCATTCCGTACAACGGGCCGCAGCTGTTGCGCGAAGTGAAGGCCATCGTGGACGCGGCCAAGGCCGCCATCAGGCCGTAGGGGTAACGAGTCCGGCGCGTGTCTGATGCACTGGACAGTCGCGCGCCGGAGGCACACACGGAGGAAGGACGATGAGAACACCACATGCACGCGTTCCCGCGCTGCTGGCGCTGGTGGCGGCTGGGCTGACCAGCGCGCCCGCCGCAGGGGCGCAGGTCACCGAAGTGACGCGGCGGCAGATTTCCGAGATCACGCACCTGACGTTCGGCTCGCTCTGCGAAGATCGGTTCGTGATTCGCAACGACGGGGTGACGCCGGTCAACCTCGAGTACGCCGTGACGAAGGGCTCGGAGCACACGCGACTGACGCTGGGCGCGCGCGAGCTGGTCGAGCTCGAATCGCGCTCGAAAGAGCCGCTCGAGTTGTGGATGGACGGCAAGCTGATCGCGAAGGCCGAGAAGGAGGGGCGCAAGTGCCGCGACGTGCAAGGCAACGCCTCGGTCGCGGTGGCGCCGCTGGATGTGCAGTCGAACGAACGTGACGACCGGCGCAACAACAACAACGCACGATTCGGCTACGGCTTTGGGTATGGCGCTGGGTTCTACGACCCGTGGTATGGCCCGTACGGCGGCTACGGCTGGGGCTTCCGGCCGTTCTACTCCGGCTTCTATGGCGTGCCGATCATCATCGGCGGCGGGCGCGGGGGCGGGCGACGTCGGTGATCGTATCAGGCTGAAACGTGTGAACTGCGCGGCGCCCCGAGTGATCTCCGGGCGCCGCGCGCGTTTGCGGGCGCCTGGGTTCGTGCACAGACGAGTGCGGCAAACAGTCTCATGAGTACGGCGTCTGGAGGCCGGTTCGTTTGTGGCGGAAGGCGACGTTGCGCCGTACCATAGGGAACGCTCCAGCCCAGACTGCCCTTGTTCCCTGCACTTCCATGTGACATCGAGGATCGGTACACGGTTATGGCCGAGCTTGGACACGGCTCGCACGCCATCGTCTACCGCGCGCACGATCGTCATCTCGACCGCGAAGTCGCGATCAAGGTGTTGCGGCCGGAACTGGTCAACTCCGAGGTGAGTGAGCGCTTCCGGCGCGAGATCCGGCTGACGTCCAGGCTCGAGCATCCGCACATCGCGCACGTGTACGGGACGGGCGAGTGGATGGGGACGCCGTATTTCGTGACGGCCCTGGCACGCGGTCCGTCGCTCGCCGTCAGGCTCGCACGCGAGAAGCAACTCTCCGTGGACGAAGCGCTCTCGATCGCACGGGACGTGGCGGGTGCCCTGGCGCACGCGAATCGTGCCGGGATCATCCATCGTGACGTGAAGCCGGCCAACATCCTGCTCACGCCGGACGGTGCGCTGCTGGCAGACTTCGGTGTGGCGCGTGCGATCGAGCTGTCGCCGGGGACGCTGGCAACATCCACCGGGACTGCGGTGGGGACGCTGCTGTACATGAGTCCCGAGCAGCTCTGTGCGGACAAGGACATCGACGCGCGCAGTGATCAGTACGCACTGGCGCTGGTGTTGTATGAGATGCTGGCGGGTGTGCCGGCGCACGTGGCGGCAAGTGCGGAGGGACTGCGGGGGCTGCGCATCATGGGCCAGCATGTTCCCGTGCGGACGCATCGGCCATCCGTACCGGAGCGAGTCGATGCGGCGGTGGAGCGTGCGTTGTCTCCGACGCCGGCTGATCGGTACGGCACCGTGGCGGAATTTGCCGCGGCGCTCGAGCCTGGCGAGATCGCCTCGGGATCACACCGCGCAAGTGGAACGCGTCGCACGCTGGCGCAGCCTGCCGCCGCGTCATCTGGGCGACGCTGGCTCGTGGCGGCAGCGCTGGCGATGTCGATGGCCGGAGTATTCGTCATCACTCGAGTACGCGCGTCGAGTGCGGATGCCGCGAAGGCGCAAGCCGCTTCCGATCGCAGCGCACCGGTGTTCTCGCTGGTGGCGATCGGCGACACGACGCGATCGTCGCCGGTAGCGCGGGCGCTGGCGGATGAACTGAGCGCGTGGCCGGAGGTGCAGGCGGGTGTGGCAGGGCCCGGCGCGAGCAAGGATGCGAGGCATGTGGACGTTCGCGTCGCGGCAGTCAACGCGGGCCTTCAGGCCACCGCGATCGTGCGTGTGGGCAGCGGAAACCGGTCAGTGCAGGTCCGGTTCCCGTCGCCGTCGAACATCGATGCGGATTCGCTGCGGGTGTTCGCCGGTCGTGTGTTGATGGCGCAGGTCGTGGCGCCGGATTCTGCGGAATCGCTGAGCACCGTGAGTGAGCGATCAACGCTCGCAGTCGCACAGTTCGGCGCCGGGTGGCGTTCGTTGCTGGCGGGCAATCTGGAAGCCGCTGAGTCATCGCTCGCCGACGCTGCCCGCACCGACGCGCTGCCGCAAGCGTTGCTCTGGAATGCGATCGTTGCGAGCTGGCGCCAACCGCGATCACCGGCTATCTGGCGAGATGCTGCCAATCAGGCTGTGATCAAGTCCGCCAAGCTGTCGTCCCGCGATTCACTCATCGCCGCCGGCCTGTGGCACCGTGCTTCAGATCGGTTTCCGGAAGGATGCGACGCATTTGCGAGCGCCACGCGCATCGGAGGCGGATCGTTCGTCGCATGGTACGGACTGGCCGCCTGCCTGACGCTCGACGAGATCGTTGTGCCCGATGACAGAAGCCCCACCGGCGCTCGTTTCAGGACATCCTACTGGCAAGCCGCGCAGGCGTATGGCGAAGCCATCGCGCGTTTGCCAAGTGTGCACCTTGCGTCGCTGTTCGAAGACGTGACCGCCGTCACGTTCGCACTCAGCGGAACACGACGTCTGGGCGTCCTGTCGCGGAGCGGCGGCGAGGCGTACGCGGGACTTCCAAGCCTCTCCGGCGATTCCGTGACGGCTTTTCCATTGCCCGTGCGGGTGTTGTCCACTGGCAGTGCACAGAATGTTCCCGCGTCGTATCAGCAGGCCATTCGGCGTGGACGATCGCGCCTGCTGGAATTGACGACCGCACTCGTGAAGAAGGCGCCACGGAGCCTCGCGGCGCTGCGTGCGCACGCCAGCGCGCTCGAGTATGCGGGTGTGCTGGCTGGTGCGGCAGACTCCGGGTCGGCAGTGCAGGTACTCAGCACCGCACTCCGTCTCTCGCGCAGCCAACGTGACTCGATCACGATTGGCACCGCGGCCATTCGGGTGCGCTTGCGGCTCAGTGATTTCACCGGAGCGCGCGACATCGCCAGTGCGCTGCTCCGGCCCTCCTCGATGGCCACATTCGACGAGGCGTCGCTGCTGGCACCGATCGCACTGCTGTCAGGGCGCGCATCGTTGGCCGAGTCGCTGCTCGTGAAGGCCAGCATGCCGTCAGGGAGCAACGCGGGCGCCGTTCCGGTCACCGTCGCCAGCGCCGTGGCGCGGTACACGATCGATGCCGTTCGCGGTGAGTGCACGCAGCTCGACGGGCTTCGTGCGGCTGCCGTCCGGGCGCTCGGCACACATGTTTCAGCGAACGAACTTCCGGCCGCTTCCGAAGACCTGTTCCGAACGGGAGACTGGGCGAGGCTGGCCTGCAATGGCGCACCGTTGCCACAGGATGCCGTTGACACCGATCCCATCGTGAACGCGCTGTTGCTGTTGCGCCAGGGCGAGCGCCGACGCGCCAGCGCTGCGGTTCGTTCGATGATCGCCGGGCGCGGTGGTGCCGCGTCGGGTTCGGTGTCGTGGGACACGCGGTTTCTCGAGCTCTGGCTTCTTGTACAGTCGGGCGACGTGGCGACCGCGAGGGCGGAACTGCAGACCGTGTTTCTTGACCTCAGTGGCACCATGGACCACGTTCTGTATGACCCGGCGCGAACTGCCGGCTTCCTCCGGACGCTCGCGCTCTGCGACAGTACGATGGATGCCCCGCAATTCGTGTCGGTGCGGGACAAGTGCCGGGCCGCACAATCGGCACTGTTCGCTACAAAGTGAGTCGCAGGCCAGCCGAAGTGTTCTTGTCAGAGACGCTCAACAAAGGGGTCGGCAATGAAGTACGCGGCAATTGTTCTGATGTTCGGGCTGCTGGCGTG
>JANMNM010000033.1:0-29620 GCA_031373905.1 Gemmatimonadaceae bacterium
GCAACTTTCTCACCAAGCTCTGGAACATCGGCCGCATCCTGCTCACCAAGGTGGGCAGCGACCCCGTGGAGCGGCTCGACCGCATTGCGCCGCTCTCGCTGACGAGTGCGGACCACTGGATCCTGGGCCGCCTCACCGTCGCGATCCGCGAATGTGACGCCGCACTTGGCCCGGTGCGTCCTGTCGCAGACGGGCGCTGGAGTGACGCAGAACGCAGTGCCGGCATGCGACTCGATGCCTACGCCGACGCCGCACGGCGTTTCGTCTGGAACGAGCTGGCGGACTGGTACCTTGAGGCGGTCAAACCGCGTCTCATCGCGGGCGGTGAAGACGCCGATGTCGCGCGCGCCGTGCTGGTGCACGCATTCGACAATGCGCTGCGGCTGCTGCAGCCGATCATCCCATTCATCACCGAGACACTCTGGGCCCGGCTGCCGCTCCGTCTGGACGGTACGATCCGCGAAAGCGAGTTCCTCGCGAACGCCGCCTGGCCCGCGGGGATCGCCACCCATCCTGACGGTGAGCCGTTCGAACTCGTGCGGAACGCCGTGATTGCCATCCGCCAGATCAGGAACGAGTACAAGGTGAAGCCCGGACAGCAGCTCCGCGTGATGCTCGTGCCGATGGGCAGTGATGTGACCACCGCGCCGATGCTCGCGGAGACCATCGGCACGCTTGCCCGCGCGACGGTGACCGTCGCAAGCGGCGCCGCTGCGGCCGCGGCGGATGCACGCGCAGCACATCAGGTCATTGCCGGCGGGACGGAAGTCGTGATCCCGATGTCGGAGCTGATCGGCAGCGAATCGGCGGAGGATACAGCGAAGGAATGCGCGCGGCTGCGCGCGGAACTCGCGAACACGCAGGGCATCCTGGGCGGTGTCACTGCCAAGCTGTCGAACGAGGCGTTCACGTCACGCGCCAAGCCCGAAGTGGTCGAGGGTGCGCGAGCGCAACAGCGGGAGCTTGCTCAGAAGGTGGATGCATTGGCGCGAAAGATCGAGGGACTGTGCGGCACGCACTGACCGCCATCGCCGTGCTCGCGATGGGGATCGGCTGCGCCTCACCCGGGATGCCACCCGGAGGGCCGACCATCTCCAGCTTCCCGCGCGTCATTGCAACCTTGCCTGACACCAACGCGCGCAACGCGCGTCCGAACAAGGTGCTGGTGCGCTACGACGATGTGATCGGCGAGCAAGCTGCCGGTGGCAACCTGTCACGGGCGGTGCTGATCTCACCGTGGGATGGCGAGCCGCGCGTGGAGTGGAAGCGCACCGGAATGACGATCCGACCAAAGGGCGGCTGGCGCCCGAACACGGCATACACGATCACCATTCTCCCTGGCATCACCGATCTGAAGGGACAGCCCAGCCCATTCGGTTTTGTGTACCGTTTCAGCACTGGGCCGGACATTCCGGCGACGGCCATCAGGGGTGTCGCCTTCGACTGGCTGCTCGCGCGCCCGATTCCCGGCGCGACGGTCCAGGGGATCGATGTTCGCGATACGACGCTGGTGTACCTCGCCGTCGCCGATTCGACCGGTCGATTCGAGATGCAGGGCGTTCCAGCGGGCACGTATCGTGTGCGCGCGTTCGAGGAGAAGACCCCGAACCGCACGCTCGATCCACGGGAACCGTGGGACACCGCAACCGTGACACTGCGGGATTCAGCGCGCACGGATCTCTATGCTTTCGTGCACGACACGTTGCCTGCTCGCATCAGCGAAGTGCGACAGAGCGACAGTGTCACGATTTCGTTGCTGATGGACAAGCCGCTGTTGCCCGGCGCCTTGATTCCTCCCTCGTCTGTACGTGTCCTGATGGCCGATTCCACGGTGCTTCCGGTGCTCGCGGTGACCACCGCGGCCGAGCGGCAGGCGGCGCAACTCCGTGCGGACAGCATCGCGAGGGCGCGTGACACGACAGCGCGCACGCCTCGCACTGCGCCACAGCGCCGCACGATCGACCCGACACAGCGCCGCGATACCGGCGTCGTTTCGGCCCTCCCCAAGCCGGCACGTGCCGCGCCGACCATCGAACTCTTCGTGACACTCGGCGTGCCGCTCAAGCCCGCGACCACGTATCGCGTCGAGGTCGCGCGCCTCCGAAACCTCCTTGGCGTGGAGGGCTCGGCGACGCGTGTGTTGATCACGCCCAGGCCGACCGTGACAGACACGACACGGACGATACCTCCAGCGGCGCGCGACACCGTGCGCGCGCGTCCGCCCGCCGTTCCACCGCGTCCACCACGCTGATGCCTTCAGACTCACACAGGGAGACGCGGTGACGGGTCGCGCAGCAGTCTTCATCGACCGTGACGGCACGATCGTTCAGGATGTCCACTACCTCGCACGACCGGAGCAGCTCGTGCTCATCAACGGTGTGCCCGAGGCACTGGGCCGGCTGAGCGCCGCGGGGCTTCCGCTGATCGTGAACACGAATCAGTCGGGGATCGGGCGCGGGCTGCTCACGGAGGAGGACTTCGCCGTGATCACCGCCCGCCTGGACGAGATGTTGCTGGCGCATGGCATCACGCTCACGGCGACCTACCACTGTCCTGATGTTCCCGATGTGCCGAGTGAAATCTCGTGCCGGAAGCCCGGCGACAGCATGCACCGGCGCGCCGCGCTGGAGCACGGGATCGATCTCAAGCGGTCGTTCTACATCGGTGACGCGTGGCGCGATGTGGCGCCCGCCGTGACGCACGATGCGATGGGGATCCTCATTCCGACAGCTGAAACACCGTTCCATGACCTGTCGAAAGCGAAGGACGACGCGGTGGTCGCCACGACGCTGTCCGCCGCCGTGGATCGCGTGCTGCGCATGCACGCGCAGCGGACCTGAGTCGTCCCGCGCATGCCCTCGCAGCCCCGCACGCGCATCGCCGCATTTGTCTCCGGCGCCGGGTCGAACATGATCGCGCTCGACAGTTTCCAGCGCGCGCGCGGAGACGCTGCTGCGGGTGAGGTCGTGCTCGCCGTGTCGAACAAGGCCACGAGTGCGGCGCTGCCGCGCGCAACGGACCTTGGGATTGAGGTTGCAGTGCTCGCAGATCCTCGCGACGGACGTGCGCTGCTGGCGCTGCTCGCGGAGCACAGGATCGAAGTGATCGTGCTGGCCGGGTACCTCGCGCTCATTCCACCCGCGGTCACGCGCGCGTTCCGCGGGAAGATCGTCAACGTGCATCCGTCCCTGCTGCCGGCCTTCGGTGGGGTCGGTATGTATGGTCGCCGCGTTCACGTGGCCGTGATCGCGGCGGGTGCACGGATCAGCGGCGCCACGGTGCATTTCGTGGACGAGGTGTACGACCGCGGTGCCATCATTGCGCAGTGGCCGGTGCCTGTTTTCGAGGAGGACTCGCCGGAATCGCTGGCGCAGCGCGTCCTGCGCGTCGAGCACGCATTGCTGCCGCGAGTTGTGGAATTGTTGTGCGCGGAGGCGCTCGCGCTGGACGACGACGGCACCGTCCATGGCGCATTCCTGACCGGCACGCAGGCCGACGTTTTTTCGCTCCTGGACGGCTCGTCGCTGCAAGCCGACCTCGATCGCGCGCTGTCGAAGTAGCTGTCGAAGTAACTGCATCCCTTCCCTTCTGCCCGTCCCATGCCCCGCGCACTGCTCAGCGTTTCAGACAAATCCGGACTCGTCGATTTCGCCCGGGAACTCATCGCACGCCACTGGGAACTGATCTCCACTGGTGGCACTGCCACCGCGCTGCGCAGCGCCGGCTTGCCGGTGCGCGACATCAGCGAGGTCACGGGATTCCCCGAGATGCTCGACGGTCGCGTCAAGACGCTGCACCCCGTGGTGCACGGTGGACTTCTCTACCGTCGCGACCTGCCAGCGCACGTGGATGCCGTCGAGGCACATGGCATCGGCGCGATCGACCTGGTGGTGGTGAACCTGTATCCGTTCCGGGAAACAGCCGCTCGCGCTGGTGTCATGCCACACGATGTGATCGAGCAGATCGACATCGGTGGCCCGAGCATGCTGCGGTCCGCCGCGAAGAACTTCAGTGCGGTCACCGTGGTCTGCGATCCAGACGACTACCGGCGTGTGGTCGCCTCGCTCGACGCGCATGATGACGAAGGAAACCTCATGCTGCGTCGTGACCTGGCGGCCAAGGTGTTTGCACATACGGCCAGCTATGACAGTGCAATCGCCGGCTGGCTGCAGCACCAGACGGCACCGGATGATCCGTTCCCCGCCATACTGCCGCTGGCGTTCGAGAAGGCGCAGCCGCTGCGTTACGGAGAGAACCCGGAGCAACGTGCCGCCTTCTACGTCGAGCGCGCCGGCGGCGGCCTGGCCTCGCTGAAGCAGGTGGGCGGCAAGGAACTGAGCTTCAACAACCTGCTCGATGTGGACGGTGCGCTGATGGCCATCGAGCCGTTCGCACGACAGGTCGCATGTGCGATCATCAAGCACACGACGCCGTGCGGACTCGCGATCGGTGCGACTCCGCTCGAAGCCTGGCACAAGGCGCTGGCCTGCGACCCGACCTCGGCGTTCGGAGGTGTGGTCGCGTTCAGCGTGGCGATCGACAACGAGACGGCGGTCGCCATGTCGTCGCTCTTCCTCGAGTGCATCGTGGCACCGGCCATCGCCGACGGCGCGGCAGAACTGCTCGGTCGGAAGAAGAACCTCCGCGTGCTCATCGGCACGGTGCCGGCAACGGATGCGCATGGCATGGACCTGAAGCGTGTGCGTGGTGGTGTGCTCGTGCAGGACCGGATGCGGGTCCCGACCGGCGACATCCCATGGACCGTGGTGACGCGGCGTGCGCCGACGCCGGATGAACTGACGGACCTGGCGTTCGCATGGCGAGCCGCGGCGGCGGTGAAGTCGAACGCGATCGTCCTGGCCAAAAAAGGTGCGACGATCGGGATCGGCGCCGGCCAGATGTCGCGCGTCGATGCCAGCTACCTCGCGGGCCACAAGGCTCGGCAGGCGGGCCATGAGACAGCAGGGGCGGCGCTGGCGTCAGACGCGTTCTTCCCCTTCCGCGACGGTGTGGATCATGCGGCCGACTCCGGGGTGACTGCCATTGTGCAGCCGGGCGGTTCTGTCAGGGATGCCGAGGTCATCGCTGCGGCGGATGAGCTCGGCATCGCGATGGTGTTTACCGGAGCCCGACTCTTCAGACACTAGCCCCGGACGCTGTCCCCGACCTTCGGGACTTCGGTTCGGCCCCCCTACCCCGTACCCCCGGACACCGGCGACCTTACACGATTCCGGTCCCAGCTCTTGCCTCCTTCCCGTTCCTGATGGCCTCCATAGCGCCCCCGATGCCGGCAGCCCGAGCAACGTCCACTGGCCCAACGTCGGTCGTACACACCGACCTCGACTATCGACCGTCCTATGTGGCGGCCGGCATCGCGTCGCTCGCGGTCTTCGCCCTGTATCTCATCACGTTGGCACCATCCACGGCAATGTGGGATGCGAGCGAATACATCGCGGCGGCCTACGTGCTCGGTCTTCCGCACCCGCCGGGCAATCCGTTCTTCATCCTGATCGGCAACGTGTTCGCACACTTGCCGATCCCCGGGGTGAGCGTCGCCGTCAAGTTGAACATGCTTGCGGCCCTCTCGAGTGCCGTCGCTGCGGGATCGTGGTTCCTCATCACGGAACGCGTGCTGGTGAGCTGGCTGCCGCTGAAGTGGATGCGCCTGGCGGGAGCGAGTGTGGCGACACTGATCGGCGCGACCGCGTTCACGGTGTGGAACCAGAGCGTCGTCAACGAGAAGGTGTATACCGTGTCGCTCGCCATCTTCGCGATCGTGGCATGGCTGACGGTGACATGGTGTGACGAACCGGAAGGCCGACGCGCAGACCGCCTGCTGATCCTGATCGCGTTTCTCCTCGGTCTCGGCTACGCGAATCACCCCGCGGGCATGCTTCCGGCCCCAGCGGTGGGCCTGGCCATCCTCTTCCGGGCACCAAAGACACTGTTCAACTGGAAGCTGATCATCGCCTGTATTGCGGCGGTGATTCTGGGTCTCACTCCGTTTGCGACGCAACCGATTCGTGCGGCGCACTTCCCCGCGATCAACGAAGGCGAGCCGACGGCGTGCACCACGGAGATCGCCGCAAGCTGCACCTTCGATGCAAAGACATGGGAGCGATTCAAGTACAACTTCGATCGCGGGCAATACGGCAAGCCGAAGCTCACCGAACGCCAGGCTCCGATCGGTGCGCAGGTGGGCATGTGGTGGCTGTACTTCAAGTGGCAGTGGCTACGTGACGCACACAACGAACGCGTCGGACTCCAGAACGCGCTCGCCGTCGTCTTTCTTGGCCTTGGCCTCATTGGTGGCTGGGTGCACTACAAACGGGACCAGCGAAGTTTCCTCTTCTTTGGCCCGCTGATCGGCACACTGACGATCGGGCTGATCATCTACCTGAACTTCAAGTACGGGTATTCGCAGGACCCGGATCTGGGCGACAGCGTCAACCGGGAAGTCCGTGATCGTGACTATTTCTACCTGTGGAGCTTCAGCGCGTGGAGTGTGTGGGCCGGACTGGGGATGATTTATCTCTGGGAGACCGTGGCGGGCTTCATGGGCACCGAAACGATCGAGCTCGGCAAGCAGCGTCTGACGGCACCAACGCAGCGCGCCTGGCGTGTGAGCATGCCTGTGCTCGGGTTGGCGCTGATCCCGATGGTCGGCAACTGGAGCCAGGCCAGCCGCGCCGGCCAGCGCGACACGCGTGATTTCGCGCATGACCTGCTCAACAGCGTAGAGCCATACGCGATCCTCGTCACCGTCGGAGACAATGACACCTTTCCGCTCTGGTATGCGCAGGAAGTTGAAGGCATCAGGAAGGATGTGGTGATCGCGAACACATCGCTGATGAATACCGATTGGTACACACGGCAGATGATCCGGCGACCGATCTACGAGTATGATGCGGCGAACGGACCGGCGATCTACCGAAACGGCACATGGAAGAAGCCGACGAACAAGCCGTTGAACCTGACGTTCGCGCAGGCCGACAGCGTCCCGCTCTACTTCCAGTTTGATTCAGCGATGGTGTTCCAGCACGAAACACTGAAGGCGATCATCGAACCATCGCGGCTGGCACAGGGTGTACTGGAGCGCGCGGATTATCTGACGCTGTCGATGATTCGCGACAACTGGGGCACGCGCCCGATCTATCTGTCACGCACCAGCGGCAACTACGGCGCGTCGCTTGGCCTGAGTCAGTACCTGATCACGCAGGGATTGGCACGCAGGCTGGTACCGAATCCTCCCGGTGTCAGCATGGACACGATCGCAATTCCCGGCGAGGGTTTTGTCGACGTGAAGCGCAGCCTGGATCTGTGGAACAACGTTTTCGTCGGCCAGAAGAGCATCATCGATCGCGGTGACTGGGTGGACAAGCCCTCGGCCGGCATCCCCGCGCTGTACGTGAGCGCTGGCGTGGTCCTGGCTGACGCGTTGCGGGCATCAGGGCGAAACAAGGAGGCCCAAGCCATTCAGGTGACCGCGACGAACATCGCCAAGGCAAGCAGGACGCTGAACTGGTTTGGCGGCGAGGCGGCGCTGCTTGGCCTTCCTGATTCGACTGCAGGCCAGCCCGGTGCCGCGGTACCGACAGCGATTCCTCTCGGCACACCGGCAGACACGGGGAAACCGAAGCCGTAGCGTCAGTCGTTCACTCGCGGAAGGCACGACGACGACGAAACCAAAGAACCGCCCCGGCGCAGATGCCGGGGCGGTTCTTTTTTCAGTGTGGAAGGGACAACCCCGTCACGCCGTTACATCGGAGTTTTCAGGAGTTCGAACGACGACGGCGTGCGACGCCAACGAGTCCCAAGAGTCCAGTGCCCATCAACGCATACGTTGACGGCTCCGGTACCACCGATGCGAATGATCCGCGATACAGACCGAGGTGCGACACATTCTGCGCGATACCCGAGGCATTGGTCGCCGTGCCGATCGTCTGGAACGGGAGGCTCAGGATTCCGGCCATACCGCCGTCAAACTGGTAGTACGAAAACCGGTCTGCGGCCTTGACGCCGACGACGAATCGGCCGGTGATGAGAGCATCGAACGTGAACGTGCCCGATGTGCCAGACACGGCTGCGGCGAACGGGCCGGCACCAGCATCGTCGGACTTTCCGGACCAGGTCCAGGTGCCGCCGAAGAGCGATGCAAGCTGCGTCAGCTCACCCGCCGAGCCGTTGATGTTGCCGGTGAACGAGCCCTGGCACGACACGTATCCAGTTGCGGTCGTCATCAGTGTGGCAGCGCTGCAGGCCTGAGCCTGCGCCGACATCGGCGCCAATACCATTGCGGCAATGGCCGCCGTGCTCAGGAACAACCTTTTCATAGCCATACTCCGGTCAGGAATGAGGAATGCGTAAACAGCGCTTCGTGCACACTAAAGGACTGGGCAAGATGAGGACCCGCAACGCGTTTAAATCTGGGGGCGCGGGAGATTCTGTCAAGGCATTGTCCGCCAACGAGTTACGAGCTGGTATTCCCATTTCTTCGAGGAGCGTGTCCCTCGATGTGTTGCTCGGATACAACAGTTTGGCAGGACGATGTTGCCGGTTCGCCGCAATCCTGCATCGCGGGATCGGTGTGGACGGCGGCACGCGATTGCGCCAACACGAGTGGCAAGTGGGACTGCGGGCGGTGGGACTCAGCGCCCGATCACGACCGTTTCTCCGCGGTGTACCGTGACGCGTCTCCGCTGACTGCTGCGGTTGGGGAGCACGATGTTGATGTCATGGATACCCTCCGGGACCGTGACGAGGCCTTTCTTCGGTCGCACGAGAACCCCGTCCACGTAGTATCGCGAGCCTGGGAGGCCCGAGAGGCGTAGCGTCCCGGTCGCCGGTCCACCAGCAGCGATCGGACCGACACGCTTCCCCGGAAGCCCCTTCGGAGCGGTTGGAACGTTCGCTGCGGCGCCGGTCCGCTGCCCTGGCGCGGCGGGTACTCCGCCGGGCAACGGTGCCGGAATGCGTGTCGGCGTGGCCGTGGCCGCGCGCGGCGCTGCCGATGTGCGTTGAGGCGCGGTATCTCGCGAACGAGATGCCGACGTACCCCCCGCGGAACCAAGCGTGCTTCGTGACCGCGCGGCAGCGGAATCCTGTGTCAGTCCGCCGCCGCGCGACGAGGAATTCGGCGGCAGCGCACGGCTCGGTGAGCTGGCATCGGCCGCCAGAGTACCGCGCTGCCCGGTTTGTCTCGACGCGGCGGCCGGCGTTGCGACAGCTATTCGGGTACGGGACGGTACACTGCTCTCGGGCGGAGTCGGGCTTGCCGGTCGCGCGGTGCTCACGGCCGTGCCGGGCGCTCCGCGCACCGCCCCTGGAGCCGCATCTGGCACCGCTCCTGCCATCTCCTGCTGTCTCACGGCGGGAGGCCTGTCGGTCGCTGCCACTGGAGCGGTGGTGGCCGGCCTGGACGCTGTTCGTCCCCTCGCACCGGCGCGGATCGCGAATCCTGCGCCCACGATCGTACCTGCTGCGACAAGGCCCAGAACAAGCGTCTGTACCGACCAGACCGACGTGCGCTGGGAACGGAATCCATGCACCGTTTCGAGCGAAGCCACACGACGTACATCGCCCTGCAGAGCGTCAACGAACTCGACGCACGATGGGAACCGAGCGGCTGGCGAGGTCGCGAGCGCACGTTGCAGCACGTCTGAGGTTGACTCCGGCGCGCCCGGGTAGAGAGGCTCGGCCGCCTCGAGCGCGAGGGGTGCAATGCTCAGCATGCCTTCTGCGTCCTGCACCAGCCGGCCCCTCCCCGTAAACAACTCGAACACGATCACCGCCATCGAGTACTGGTCGCTCGCGGCGAGCATGCCACTCCCGCGCCAGACCTCAGGCGCCAGATACGCGCCCGCGACGACAGGCGCATCGACGACCCTGTCGAGGACGTGTGTCAGGCCCGCATCCGGAAAGCGGAGCGACCCATCGTGCATTTCCCAGAGCGACTCCACGCCAAGCGCTCCGTGCACGAAACTCCTCGAGTGAAGCACGTCGAGCGCGACTGCAACGCGACGCAGCAGGGCTAACACCTCGTCGGGTGTGCGCGCAGGCGAGAGCAGCCCGGTACCGCTGTGGCGTGGCGCCGCGTATCGCAGCGAAACCGGCGACGCACTCCGTTGATTCTCAACGAGCGCAGGGAGCAGGAGCGGGGCCTCGACGCCGTCGATGCTGTCCTGAGCGATGCACTGCGCGACCGCGGTGCGCCACGACGCGAGCTGCTCCCGGACTACCTCGAGGTCGCGGCCACGGGGGAACGTGACCGAGACAACTTCAGCACCATCGGCGTCCCGCTCGAGCAACCATTCCCCTGGTGCGACGGCTGGCATCCTTTCGCTTATTGCCGTCATTGCGCGAACCTCACGCTGACAGGATGCGACTATCGCAGCCGCCTGATCATTTGCGTGAGCGCGTCATCGCCCTCACTGCACGAGACCAACACCGAGCGCGGGACCGGGAGACGGATTGAAGCCGGTGCCGCCGGAGGCGTTCAGTGTTTGCAGATACCCGTTGACTACGCCGTCATCATACCCGAGCAGTTGAAACTGACCCAAGTAAAGAATTTGCACGTCCTGGCCACCGCCAGGCCCGCGAACCCGATTCCAAATCGGGACGACGATCGATTTGTTGCACGCGAACGTTTTGCCGTTGGAAACACCGCACAAGTCCGCCGTCGCCTTCTGCGTTGGTCCCTTCGCAACGCCGTTCTGCTCAGTCAACCAGTCACCGATCGATGCAGCCCTGGTGGTGCAATTCAAATTCGCAATGGCGTCTGCGTAAGCACTGGCCCCGGGCGCTGGCCCAGACCCAGCCGAGGGAGTCGAGCCATCCGCATACTCGACGGGACCGTAGCGAACATGGTAAAAGTTGCCGGGTACAATGACACCTGCCACCGTGCCCGACGCCTGACTGGTGATGCTGAACGTGATCGGAACCGCCCCGTCGCGCAACGTCGTCACATCCGACGCCAACAGCCGATACGAGGTATCGCGCGTTCCTCCGTCGATGTTGTCGAGAGTCTTGAGGATGTTGATGTACGGCACCGCCCATGGCTTCAGGCAGGTGCTGGTATTGATCGATCCCAGCGACGCAACGGATTCCTGCGTCAGGACCTTGCTTGTGACCCCAAAGATGCGAGCCAGCGTCCAATCCGCAGTGTACCGCGCGCGCGCACGAACCGCCGTGGCGCTGGCCCACGCGCCCGGCGTGAACACCCGGGTGGCATTGTTCCAGGAGCCCGGCGTGATGTTGCTGTCTTCCATGATGGCGACAGCAGTGCCGTTGACGGTGTTCGTCGCGATGAGCGACGCGGCCCGGAGTTTCGCGTTGACCTCGGTGCCGTTGTTTCGCAACTCGATCGCCGCCGCGAGCGCAGCGGCGTCCGTGAGCCGCTTGAGCTGTGCGACGAAGGTGTACATGCGGCCGAAGTCCATGCCGAATCCCGCGAACATCACGAGCACAGTCGATGAGACCGCCACGAGCACCAGGGTGGCGCCGCGCCGACGTGAGTTGCGTGTCGTGCGCACTCCAGACTTTCTCGCTGAGAACCACATGTTCACCCCCTGTTTGAGGCACACTGCATTGCAAGAATCACACCTGCGGCGTACCGATACAGTTCACGTCGGCGCCGTGCACAACTCGACCGGACCGAACGATCCTACTGCCCCATGTTCGTGAACATGTCCGAAACCTGAATCCCTGCCGGGCCGAGCAGCACGACGAAGATCGTTGGAAAGATGAAGATGGCGAGCGGGATGAGCATGCGCGTGCTCGCGGTCGCCGCCATCTTCTCCGCGCGCAGCTTTCGCTTGCGCCTGAGCTGGTCGCCGTAGACCCTGAGCACATTCGCGATCGATGTTCCCCACTTCTCACTCTGAATCATATGCGATGCAAGACCGCGAAGCTCTTCGAGCCCCGTGCGCAGGTACAGTGTCTGCAGCGCCTGCTCACGCGGCATGCCGGCCGACACCCGGCGGTTCATCGAACCAAGCTCTTCAGCAAGGATCGGATGCACCAGCCGCATCTCTTTCGCTACGCGCTGAATTGCCGCGTCGAGTGCAACGCCGGCCTCGACGCACACCACGAGGAGGTCAAGCGCATCCGGCACGCCCTTGCGGATTGTGTCCTGCCTGCGGCCAGTGAGCCGATCGAGGCCCGCCTGCGGTCCGAACAGCCCGATGGTGACCGCAATGAGCACACAGACAACGAAGTACGTGGCATCGTCGCGTGGAGCGAGCAGCAGTCCCACCAATGGGAACAGTATTGCACTGGCGATACGCAGCATGGCAAAAAGCGATGGCGCGACCGGGGAATCAAAACCGGCGTGGACGAGCCGGCTGGCCATTTCCGTGTTCTCGCCAACCCGCATCGACGCGCGCGCGGCCAACCAGTCGCCGATCTGATCAATCACTCCGCGTGCGGAACTGATTGAGCGAGTGCGCAGCAGCGAGCCGCTGCGCTCCGCGGGCGTCTCTCCCGCTGCGCGCCGCAACACCGCTCGACGCTCGCGCTCCGTGACCACCGTGTACAGCACGCCGCCGAGGGCAACGGCGAAGACCAGCACCAACGCGATGAGCGGAATGGGCAAATTGGCCGGCATGAGTGTTCAGACCTCGATCCTGGACATCTTGCGCAACACCAGGTATCCGAAGATCAGCGAGATACCGGCGTAGAGCAGCAGCGACTTGCCAATGTCACTCTCCGTGAGTGGCCTCATGTAGTCGGGGTTCGTCACCTTGATGACGAAATACATCACCACGGGAAGCAAGGTCAGCACGATCGCCGAGAGCTTGGACTCAGCGGTCAGCACGTCGAGCTGGGCCCGGAAGTTGATTCGCTCGCGGATCACGGTCGAGATGTTTCCAAGGATCTCGGCCAGATTGCCACCGGTCTCGCGCTGGATCAGCATCGCCAGCACGAACATGCGCGCATCGAGTGTCCCGAGCCTGTCGCTCAGCCCCTGGAGCGCCTGGCGCACATCCATCCCGAGACGTTGCTCGTCGTAGAACCGGCTGAACTCCGGTCCAACGGGCAGCGGCAACTCCGTGCCGACAAAACGCATCCCCGCCTGCAGCGAATAGCCCGCCCGAAGTGAGTTCACCAGCATGTCGATCGCCTCCGGCAACTGCTCCTCGATCTTCTTCAGCCGGGCAGCCTTCCTGTTCGCAACGAAGGCGAACGGTGCAATGACACCAACGAGGCCGATGGCCGCGGCCGCATACGGATCGATGAAGAACGCCAGGAGCACGCCCAGCATGGCGCCGCCGATCACGAAACCCGCGAATTCGCCAACGGACCAGCTCATCCCGGCCTGACGCGTGTCATTCTCCACGGAGGCCAGCAACTGCTTGCCGGAGAGGTACTTGTCCAGCAGGCTCTTGCTTTCGTCAGTCTGACGGAGGATGCTCGTCGAATCCGTGGTTCGACTGATGGATCCAGTCGCGAGATCGCCGAGGCGCGCGTTCAGCGCCTGTTGCTCACTGATGCGGCGCCTGTCGAACCAGACGTACAGTCCCACGACGAGCACCGCAACCGCGAGCCCGGCACCCAGCGCCACCAGCAGTACACTCGTCGACATCAGTCTCTTCCCGTCATTGTTCGAGAAAGAGCCTGGCCGGCAGCTCGATCCCCGCCAACAGCAGCTTGTCAGCGAAGCGCGGACGGACGCCCGTGGCCTCGAACTGACCGGCCACACGCCCTTCCGCGGTGATGCCGACGCGCTGGAAGCGGTAGATCTCCTGCAGCTGGATGATGTCGCCTTCTGTGCCGGTGACCTCGGTCACGCTCATGACGCGGCGCGAGCCGTCCGACAAACGGCTCACCTGAATGATCACATCGAGCGCCGACGCGATCTGCTCGCGCATGGCACGGTCAGGAAGATTCGTCCCGGCAAACAGGATCATCGTCTCGAGCCGTGACAGTGCGTCGCGCGGCGTGTTCGCGTGCACGGTGGTCAGCGACCCTTCGTGACCGGTGTTCATCGCCTGCAACATGTCGAGTGCTTCAGCGCCGCGCGTTTCACCGATGATGATGCGGTCCGGACGCATGCGGAGTGCGTTCTTGACCAGGTCGCGCATGGAGACCTCGCCGCGCCCCTCGGCATTCGGCGGGCGTGTTTCAAGACGCACGACATGCTCCTGCTGCAGTCGCAGCTCGGCGGCGTCCTCGATCGTGATCACCCGTTCATTCGATGGAATGAACGAGCTGAGCGCGTTCAGCAGCGTCGTCTTGCCTGAACCCGTGCCACCCGAGACGAGCACATTCAATCGCGCCTTCACGCAACCGGACAGGAGATACAGCATCTCGTCAGTGAACGCGCCCAGTTCAACCAGGCGCTGTGGCGTCAGGTTGGCACCAAAGCGACGGATGGAGAGCGCGGGCCCGTCCACGGCCAGCGGCGCAATGATCGCGTTCACGCGCGATCCGTCCGGCAGGCGCGCGTCGACCATCGGCGATGATTCATCCACACGCCGTCCGACGCGGCTCACGATGCGGTCGATCACCGCCAGCAGGTGCGCGTCGTTCCGGAACGACGTCAGGACTCGCTGCAGCTTGCCGTGCCGCTCCACATAGATGTCACGCGGACCGTTGACGAGTATGTCAGACACCGTGCGATCGCGGAACAGCGGCTCGATCGGACCGAGTCCGATCACTTCGTAGACCACCTGGTCCACCATCTCCTCACGTTCAGACTGCGAGAGCGGTGTGGTCTCGTTGCGCAGCAGTTCCGCGACGGCCTGTCGGATTTGCGCCGCGACCTGTCGCTCATCCGTGACCAATTCGAGGGCCTCGAGGTCCAGCCGGTCGATCAGCTTCCGATGGAGTTCACGCTTCAGCTCATCGACCATACTGAGCGCCGCGTCGTCAGACTTACGCGGCCCGAACATGCCAGACGCGCCGTCCGTGGCGTCGACACGGGCAACCGTGTAGGTCTCACTGAGCTTTCCCGCGCCTGTCAGCGGCTCCGTTCCCGCTGCGGCGGGGACGGACACTGTCGTCCCCGTCGGGCGCTGGCCGAGCAAACGTTCGCGCAGCGATTTCGACATCAGAATTCCGGAGTCGTGTGTGCGATGCTCATACGCGATCAGAGACCCTTGCGGGAGAAGATGCGGGACAAGCGAGACCGCTCGGGTGCCTTGCCGTTCCGGCCAGGACTGTCGCCGGTCAACGCTGACGCCATCGCGCTGAACGACGCAACCAACGGCGAGTGGGGTGCGAAACGTTCCACATACTGTCCCTGCGTGATTGCGCCAGAGCAGCTGGCGTAGTCGTTCGGCAGCGTGAACCCGATCGATCGCCCCAGCACCCGCTCGGCACCAGCCAGCGAAATCCGGTCACGCTCGGTACGGCGATTTGCCACGATCGCAATCTTCTCGGGCGCGTACCCGAGACGTGCGAAGACGCCGAGGCTGCGCTGGGTGCTGCGCAGCGCTGACACGTCGAACTGCGTCACCAGCAGAATGCGGTCCGCCGCATCGAGCGCTGCCAGCGTCTGGTCATTGAAATGGTGATCCGTGTCGATCACGGTGTTGAGGTAGTCATGCCGCAACAGTTCCACGAGGGTCCCAGCCACTTTCGCGTCCAGGGGCTCCACCGCATCGAGCTCCTCAGCGGCAGCGAGCACGGAGACATGCTCCGACTGCGCGGTCATGACCGAGCGCAGAAAATCCCGATCGAGCCGATCGCTGCTCGCGGCCACGCTGCCCATGTCATACTCGGGGCTCAGATTGAGCATGACCCGAAGTCCGGCCCCGGCGGTATTGAAGTCCACGAGCGCGGTGTCATCGTGCCCGTGGAACTGTGCCAGCGACCAGGCCAGCGAGGCCGCGATCGTGCTCGTCCCGACGCCACCCTTGGCCGAATACACGGTGATGACGCGTCCCGCTTGCTGTGGGCCGGCAATGTTTGACAGGACGCGGCTCACCGCTGTAACGAACTCACCGTGTTCGACCGGGTTCGAAACGAACTCCGTGATGCCCGCGCGCATTGCCGCGAGCACGGTGTCAGCATCCTTCACCGATGCCGTGCCGATTGCGCCGGTTTCGGGTCGCCGTCTCAGCTCGGCCTCGAACAGCGACAGATCTCCACCCACGCCCCCCTGCGGAACCGGGACGATCACCAGCGCTGGGTGATGCGACCGCATCTGCACGATCAGGTCACTGAGTGACGGAACGAATACAACGGGAGAGAAGCCGCGTGGTTCGAGCACCTGATTGAGCAGGTCCTCCGGACCCGCGGCCCCGGTGACTGCGATTGCAAGCCGCTTGCCGGCGAGGGGTAATGGCGACGTCATCGAGCGTGTGACCGAAAGAACATGAGAGCCTACGGGCGACGGACGACCGAATCCGGCCAGAAGCGCTTCTGGAGCATTTCGCGAGCGGGGACGGAATCGGGTCGGAACTCGAGCAGATCCGCCGCACGCGGATTGTTCGGATCCATGAGAATCGGCGTCACAACAACAATCAACTCACTTTCGTTCCTGAGCCAGCGGCTGCTCGCGAAGAGCTTTCCGATGAACGGCAACTTGACCAGCCACGGGATCCCGGTTGACACCTGTTCGCGCTCGTCGTTGAAGAGGCCGGAGATGATCAGGCTTCGACCAGCCAGCACATCGACGGTGGACTCCACGCGACGCGTGCGGAGCGCTGGAATCCGGAAGCCTGACAACGTCACGGCGTTCGTGAAATCGAGCGAGGACACCTCGGGCTTGAGCTTCAGCTTGAGCAACGAGTCGGACAGCACCTCGCCGGTGAAGGCGAGGCGAATGCCGTATTCCCGGAACTGCACCGAGACCTGGTTGCCAGCGCCGCCGCCGCCGCCGCCGGCCTGCACGACGGGGACCGGGATCTCGCCGCCGGCGAGAAACGTCGCTTCCTCCCGATTGGCGGCCATCACGTTCGGCTCGGCGAGAAAGCGCGCGTTGCCGCGTGTCTCCTCCGCGTCGAGCAACCCAAGCAGGTCACGCGTGTTGAAGCTGGTGAGCACCGTCAGAAACCGTGCCGCAGCCGGTAATGTCACCTTGCCGAGGGAATCGATTGCATCATCGGTCCTGAAGACATCCGTGCCCGCACGGGTCGTCCGCGCCTTGTCGCGGGCGAGCAACGATGTGCTGATCTGGCGAAGCGCATCGCGACGCACTTCGGCGATCTTGATGGCGACGAGAATCTGACGCCGCTCCGGCGACGAGCGTACGACGACCCGATAGTGGCGCCGGGGAACGTTCGTGCCCCAGAGGATGATGTCCGTCTCGCCGGCAAGAATCCCGTTGAAGACTACTTCCGTTTCACTGATGACGACCACGTCCGCGATGAGCGGATTGGCCACAGTGACCTTGCTGATCGCCGTCGTGCCGCTGATCGGGATCGACCGCCCGGCAACCATCTCCAGCCTCAGGATAGGGTCCGTGCTGCCCGGGGCGGGAACGATCGTCGGCCCTTGTGCCACCGCCTGAAGCGCAATGATCGCAAGGAGTCCTGGCAGGGCCACAAGGCGCTTGAACCGCGCGACGTGGCGACGAAGTGCTGAACGCGTAGAGAGCATCCGGGCGGCGATTGGGGGAGTGGGTCGTGTCGTGCTCTGGACGTGCAGAATCGCGACTCCGTCTCAGGCGAACTACTTCGTGCGTCAGGGTTTGGTGGAGTCCTTCTTTTCAACGCGTTGCGTCGTGACAGCTGGGCCGCGATAGATCTGTACGGTGCCGGAATCCGGTCCGCGCCGCACCGCGACTGGTGGCGGCACAACAACAGGCGCAGGCGCCTGCGGCGGCGGCTGTGGAGCGGACCCGGTTCTCGGCGCCGGCCGTCTGTCCCGCCCGACCTCACGCACCGGTGCAGGCTGTGGAGGCGCAGCGCGAGCGCCGCGACCGAGGCTGATGTCGCTGATTGACGCACCGCGCGTCGCAATCGTGTCGGGGTCACCGAAGCCACGAAGCACGAGCTGAATCCGTCCCTGGTTCGTTGCGACTGCCAGCTGCTCCGCCTCTGCCGGCGTGACTTCCAGTGCAGCGGTTGTGGCATTCATCGGGCGACCGTCGGGCCCGCGCTCGATCTGCGATCCAACCGAGAGCACGCGCATGTTGCTCATGAAGAGCTTGGCGCGCTGCTGTGCGCCTTCCTCTTCTGCCTTCAACGTGACGAGCACGTCGACGCGGCTGTTGGGCTGAATGAGCCCGGAGAGGCCCACCACGTCATCGATGCGCACCGCCATGGCGCGCTTTCCCGGCGTGATCTTGACTTCGATGCCGGCACCGCTCCCCACCGGGGCGAGACGGCCCGGGAGCAACGCTTCCGTCGCGAAGACGGGAATGCGCGTGACGCGACCGATGACTGAGTCAATGCTCGTGAACGCGCCCGGCGGAATGCTCGCGCGCGGCAGCTGCACGAGCTTCGCATCTTCAGCCTTGAGGATCTGCCCTTCCGTGAGGTCGACCGCGGCCACGACCACGGCGCCCATGGGGACGCGCGCCGAGTTCTGCGCCTGCTGGAGGTAGCGATAGACGCCATACCCCGCGAGGCCCGCGACGAGCAATGCAAAAGCGAGCACCAGCCCAAACCGACGTTCACCCATGTGCGTGTCCTGTGGCGTGCGAGCGGGTCGGGGTCGTCACGGTGATTGCTCGAGTCGGAACTCGGCGGTGACGCGAAGTTTCTTCAACCCCTTGATGGCGATGAATGACATGGGGCTGAATGGAAACGAGTCGATCTGCACACGCACGGTGCGCGCTCCTGACACGGTCTGGTAGGTGATGTTCACATTCCCGGAGTCCTTCTTCGCATCATTGATTCGGCTGCGGACGGTCGATCGGACCGTCGTGACCGACGCACCGCCTTCCGGCAGCACCGAGCCATACCGGGCACCATCGCGCGCAGCGTTCGTCAGGTTGTTGTAGAGGAAGAACACGCGACCGAAGTCAATTATTCCGAAAACGAGCAAAAAGAGCAGTGGCGCGACAATCGCAAACTCGATCATCGCGGCCGCCCGGTCGTCACGGTGGAACCGTCGCCACATTCTCTCGCGCAACGCATGCATGGGGGAACTCCTCAAGCGGAAGAACGTGTATACACCGTACTTTAGCGGAAGAACCGGGGAAAGAACATCGCGCTCCCCGTAACGAGCGCCATTGGCACGGCATACGGGAACGAACGCGCACTTGCCGGGACACTGTGATGCGACGCGTTTCGCACGACATCGCGCGGATTAGTGAGACCGAATATGCCGAACTCCGTCGCCGCCTTCACGCCTCGACGACGCACCAGCATCACGGCTCCCATCAGCCCGCCAATCAACGCAACACCGAGGCTCGCACGCCAGGCGACGGACGGGCCAAGCCACGCGCAGGCGGCGGCGAAGAACTTGACGTCGCCGGCGCCAAGCAGTCCGAGCATCCAGAATGGAATCCAGATTGCCAGACCGATCAGCGCTCCCAGCGCGGCGCTCCCGAGCGTGATGCCGAACAGGTGCAGTGCCCCCGCGATCAAGCCGCCGGCGAGCAGTGAGGCCGACAGCAGGTTTGGCACCCGCCTGACCCGCACGTCCATGACCGCTGCGAGGATGAGCAATCCAGCGAAGGTCGCCTCGAGGAGCGTTCCAAAGGGAGCGGTCGGCATCGCGCACCTACATCCTTCAGACTGGGAGGGGCGACACAGTCAGTGTACCGCCAATGCATGCGTTCCGACCCTTCGGCGGATCGGGACGGTGTAACTGGGCGCCGTTGCGAGCTCGACCAACGACTCCCTACTCACTGAAACTGCCACCGTGAACATCCGACGCTCACGGTGGCGATGACAGCAATCATTGTCCAAAACGACCTCTTCCGCGCGCATTGCAACGCAACGGCGCGTCGAGAACCCTAGAGGACCGAGTTCACGTTCGAGAACGTGTTGTTCGTCTTCTCACCGATGATCTTGATGACCGCGATGCAAATCGCGGCAATCAGGGCGATCATGATGGCATACTCCACCATGGTCGCCCCGGATTCATCCTCGACCAGGGTGCGTACAACCTGCCAGGTTCTTCGCATCGAAAGCTCCCTGACCGAAGGTCGGAGGACTACAGGGCGGAATTCACGTTCGCGAAGGCGTTGTTCGTCTTGTTGCCGATGACCTTGATGACGGCAATGCAGATAGCCGCGATCAGGGCGATCATGATGGCGTACTCCACCATCGTCGCACCAGACTCATCGGACACGAAACGGCGGACAGTTGTCTTCAAACGGGACATCGAAATCTCCGGATCAAACGGATGGGTTTGTTGGTGTACCCTGCAGCGGGAGGCACCATAGACACAACCAACGACTAATGATAATGCACAATACAGGCCCGGATCCAACGTCACAGAGCGAGCAACATCGTCTCAGGCACCGCGCCCTGCCCTTCGGCACGCAAACGTTTGCAATGTATTGGCTTACGAGCGTAAGACCGCACCACACAGCGCGTGGCGCCGGCCAGAGTGCGGGCGCCGATCTGAACCAGTCGCAAGAGCCGTACGCCGATTGGCGCTTGCTAACTACATCGAATGTTGCACCGATGCATCAGTTCGTGGCGGCGCGGAGACACGTGATAGACCGGAGAGCGGTTGCGCCGGCGGCGACCCGTTGTTCACGGTTCACTCCGGTATCCTCTGCGCGACCGCCACACGAGATCCCGACCGACGGCTGATCGGTTTACACTCATTGGTGCCGTTCGTGCCGTTCGTGCCGTTCGTGCCGTTGGTGCCGATCTGGGCGATTCCGTCCAGGAACCACATCTTGACCCTTCGCTGAGAACACCGTGGCTCAGACTCGTGCTGTCGTCACGGAGCAGCGCCTTGCGTCGGATGCTGGACCGGTCATCACCGGAGGTCGCGCCACGACTGGGACGCCAGGCTCCGCAGGTCGCTGGGCGTCGATTCCGGTCGCGACGGCGCTGCTCGTGCTCGCATGGGGGCTGCTCTCGGGCAACATCTTTCTCGACGGCGATCCCTATTGGCACGTGGCGGTCGGGAAATGGATCGTGGCACACGGTGCCGTGCCGACGACCGAGTTCTACTCGCACACGATGCCTGGCATTGCGTGGACGGCGCACGAGTGGCTCAGCGAAGTGATCATGAACGCGACGGTCACGCTCGCCGGTTGGCGGGGCCTGCACGTTCTCATCAGCATCTGCTACGCGTTGACTGCGGGCTGCATGATGCGTTTTCTGCTCGATCGCATCGAGCCGATCTATGCGATGACCGTGTGCGCGGTCTGCCTGGCGACCGTCAACACCCACTTCATGGGACGGCCGCACGTGTTCGCGTGGCCCCTGATCGCGGTGTGGGTGGGAACGCTGGTGACGGCAGTCGAGGAGGACGAGCCCCCGCCATGGTGGTTGCTGCTTCTCGTTCCGCTATGGACGAATCTCCATGCGAGTTTCACGCTGGCAATCGGCTTTGCGGGTGCGCTTGCGCTGGATGCGGTCTGGACGCAGCCCGACATGCCAGCACGACGAATTGCAGCTCGCCGCTGGGCGCCGTTCATGCTTGCGTGTGTACTCGGGGTGCTGATCAACCCGCGAGGTGTTCACGCCCTCACGCACGCCGCCGGCGTGATGAGAATGAAGAAGACGCTGGACATCGTCAGCGAGTGGCGCTCGGCCGATTTCCACCAGTTCCAGTTCTTTCTGATCTGGTTGTTGTGTGTCATTGCGGCCGCCTTCCTGACCCGGATGCGGCTTTCATTTCCGCGCGTGCTGTTCATCCTCGGCCTGGTGTACCTGGCGCTCAAGCACCAACGCTATCACTCGCTGGCGGGGCTCGTCTCACCGTTCATCCTCGCGGCACCGCTTGGCGCAGCGCTGCGACGGATGGCTCGTCCGAGCGAGGCGAACGCCGCCAGTCTGGATGCCTTCTTCCTTCGCAGCGCTCAGCCTGCACGGTGGCGCGGCGTGGCACTCGCTGCTGTCGTCGCGTGCATCCTCGTGCCGGCCACGTGGCCGCTGATCCCACGCGAACCCAGCGTCCGATTCAGCCCGAATGCGGCATTGCAGGCGTTTCGTGCCACGGGTGTGGATGGACGCGTCCTGAATTCGTACGGGCTCGGGGGCTTTCTCATCGCCAAGGGCGTTCCGGTGTACATCGACGGGCGTGGCGACATGTACGGCGACACGTTCATGGAGGAAACATCGAACGCGCTGGGGCTCACCAAGCCAGGCGCACTGGAAACAGTCCTGACGAAGTACAGGATCGGGTGGACGCTGATCAGCCCGGGAACGCCCGCGCTCGAGCTGCTGGATCATCTGCCGACATGGCAGCGGGTCTTTGCGGACACGATCGCGGTGGTCCATGTGCGACGCGACCTGCTGGATGCGGCGAAGCCCACCACCACGACGGCGCGCACGCCGGCACCTTGAGCGCGCGCGATCAGCGAGGACGCGCGCGTCTATCCCAGCGTCGACTTCGCCATTGTGCCTGAGAACGGCGAATCCGCAGGAAATCGATCGCGGCACGGATGAAATCACGGGGGCCGATCTTCGAGCCGGTGCGATGATGCCACTGGCGCAGCGGTTGCTCGAAGACGATGTCAGCGACACGCCTGCCACCGTCGTGCACCAGCAGTGCATCGGCCCGACTGAGCAGTTCGACATCGAATACCCACCGCGAAACGAACGGCTCCGAGAACACTTCGCGCAGCAATGGCGCGACGCGGAAGAGTTTGGCCCCGCACTGCGTGTCATACACGCCGACACCGAGCAGCAGCGATGCGGCAGTGGCGAAACCGCGTCCCAGGTAGTGTCGCAATGCACCACGTGTCACATCGCGGCCGAGTGCGCGAAGCCTGATCGCCCAGACCCAGGCCACGGATGGCTCGCGCGCAAAGACCTCCATCATCGCCGGAAGCTCGTCCAGCGGCGCGGACAGATCTGCATCCCAGAATCCGCAGTACTGATCGCGCTCGCCGAGTCGCGACTCGAGTATCCGCTGCATTCCGCGGCGTACCGCCTCTGCCTTGCCAGCGTTGACGGGCAGCGCCAACACTTCTATGCGCGCCGGATCAGCCGCCTGGAGTTCCTGCAGCACGGCGTGCGTCGCATCGGTCGAACCGTCATCAACGAAGCAGAACGACAGCCAGGGCATCGCGGCGAGTGCGGTGCGGAACGCGTCGCGGTCGAGTCGCGCGACCTCGTTGAAGCACGGTACAACGAGCACCACGGGCATGGGTGTCTCAGCGATCACGCGCCACCCCCGCCGCGCCGTGCGATGGCCAGGAGCGAAAGTCCGACAGGCAGCGTGCGATTCGGGACCCAGCGGCGCTCCGTCACCAGGATGCGAAAGAGGAGGTCGTTCAGTCGTGGTCCAGGTATCAGCTCGTCGGTCGAGTAGCCGAAGAGTCGCTCGCGCACGCGCTGGGCCACCGCGAGCGGCAGGAGCAGCGCGTTGAAATGCGAGACGTACTCCACGCGCAAGCCTGCGGCGGCGAGCTCCCGCCGCAATGACTCCACGGTGTAGCGGCGGAAGTGCTGATGGTGCACATCATGGGGTCCCCACAGCACAGGGTGCGCCGGCACCGTGAGGAGCAGTGCTCCGGCGGGTGACAGGCGGTCGGCGAGCGCGCGCAACGACTGCACCGGTGTCTCGAGGTGCTCGAGGACGTCGAACAGTCCGATCGCGTCGAAGCGTGCATCGGCGAACGGGATTTCATCGGGGAGCGCGCCATACGCGACGTCCACGGCGATGCCGGTTGCCTTGGCCGCGGCGCGCGCTGCGTCGTCGTACTCGAACCCCCAGACTGACCCGAACCGTGCCAGCAACGCCAGGTTGCCACCGGAGCCGCAGCCGGCGTCAAGAATCCGCGCACCGGCGGGGACAGCGGCGCGCTCGAGTGCCGCGGCGATGAACTCGCGCCGACCCCGGAACCACCAGTGATCCCTCTCCGCCGCCGCCATCAGCTCGAACGCCGCACGATCCATGCATCGATACCCGGGTATGGCCGGAGCGACGCTCGGCGCATCGCCCCCGGAACTGACAGTCGCGACGGCCTGTGCGGGACAGGCTCTTCCTTGTTGCCCGGGCCTCTGGGTTCAGGAGATGATGACGAGGGCACCGGCGTGGCGCAACGGACACGACGAACGCGTCGCAGCCCTGCCCGCACCTGGACGGGTGCCGTGACACGAGGGCGCGTGCTCGCGCGCTGCAGGCTGCCCGGGCACGCGGAGGTGGCATACCGGTGATGTGTCGCGATACCATTCGCGCACGAGGGGCTCGCAATCGCACGTTTGCGCACGGATCATCACTATTCCTGCTTCACGCACGCACGTCACACTGCCAGGGAGGAAATTGCCTGTGGTCTCGAGCAAGGAAACAACGCCAGCCGCGTATCTCGCCAGCCTGCCCGCCGAGCGCCGGAAGGTGCTCTCCGCTGTCCGTGCGGTGGTGAAGAAGCACCTGCCGAAGGGTTACGTGGAGACGATGAACTGGGGGATGCTTGCGTACGAGATTCCGCTCAGCCGGTATCCGGATACGTACAACAAGCAGCCTCTGATGTACCTCGCACTCGCCGCGCAGAAGAACAACTACGCGCTGTACCTCACCAGCATATCGAACGACGCAGTCCTGATGGGCAGGCTGGCGGCCGCCTACAAGGCTGCCGGGAAGAAGCTCGACATGGGGAAAGGCTGCCTGCGCTTCAAGACACTCGAGGAATTGCCGCTCGATGTGATCGCCGACATGGTGGCATCGACGCCGGTAGATCGACGGATTGCGTTGAGCGAAGCGGCCTTGAAGAAGGCGAAGTAGCCGCACCTTCACGAGTGAGGCACGCCGACGGTTCGGAGGCGCCGCCGGGCTGGCGGCGCCTCAGGCTTCAGCACTACATCGAGTAGAAGAACGCATCCTGGCTGATCTTGCCGTTGGCGACGGTGTAGAGGGCCATCTCCTCCATCACAAATCGCTTGCCGGCGGGCTTGAACGTCACTTCGTACTTGAAGCCGACGATGAACTGGTCGCCGTTGGGCCAGGGGCCGGTGACCTGGGCACTGTGAATCTCGTGATTGTCCTGCCACCACTGCCCTTTCGCCAGCACCGCAGCCTTTCCAGTTACGGTTCGCGACATGCCTTCCGGCGCACCCGCTTCGAGACTCACGACGTCGTCAGCGTAGAGTTCATTGATGGCGTCAGCGTTCTTCCCCTGTCGGCACATGTCGACGAGTCTGTTGGCAATCTCGAGCGTGGTCATCGTTTCTCCGGTCGTAGGTAATTGGAATGTGACAAGTCTGCTGGCCTGCGGTGCTCTGCGGAAGTGTTCCGCGCCGGCCTCCCCTGCGTTCACTTCGTCCAGATCACGATGCTGCCGCAACTCGTCCCAGCAAGGCCGAGGCTGAACTGCGGTGGCGTCGCGGCCCCGGGGTACACTTCGATTCCGGCAACATCCTTCGGGCGCAGCCAGCCGTCGAGCGCTTCGAGGCTCAACTCGCCCATGTTGCGCCCATCGACGTAGTATGCCGGCTCACACCACTCATCCAGCGTGCCACGAATCATGATCTGCGGCTGTCCTTCCCCACCAGGTTGAAGGCGTGTCCCGGGGATGGTGCGAAAGAGATCCGACATGACCGTGAGGTCCCGGCGTGCAATGTCGTCGGCCGTGAGGAAGCGGCCCATACCGCCGGCACGCTTGCGTTCGCTGAACCCGCTGAGATGACGTACGGCGAGGCGTTCGGATCTGACGCGGACGGTGTCGAGTACCGCCTTCAGCGTTGACAGGACCACCTGCACCGGCGCAACGCCATCGATCACGTCAACGGCACGCCGATCGGGCGAGAACCCGACCGCCCGCACGTCGAGCATGCGCGATCCGGCCGGCACGTCGCTCAGCACGAACTCACCGCGATCGTTCGCACGCGTGTTGAGGCCGTTCATGATGCTGACGACGGCGCCCGCCACGGCTCGTCCGTCATCCGCGCTGGTCACCTTGCCGGACAAGCGGCCATCACCACGCCGCACGCCTGCGCTGCCGACCGTGACCGGCGCCACGTACAGATCGCGTCGAAGAAACCCGCTCCCGGCAAGCTGCATCACCAGGCGGTCGGTGCTGTCGTTTCCCGTCCCCGTGACGAGTGAAAGCACACCGGGGCTTGGCACGTCACAGAGCGCGTACCACCCCGATTCCGCCGTGGTCGTCGTGGCGCGCCTGACCCGACGCGAAATTCCGGTTGGCGCGACGGAGAGTTCCATCCATTCGGCGGTGACTGCTGCCCCTGCGGCGGGGTTTCGGGTGCGCGCATCGCGCACGACACCAATGACGACGCCGCCGGAATCGGACCGTAATTCCGTTGTGGTGCGCCGACCGCAGATGGCACGGCGCATCCTGAGCGGCGACGGCGTGGCGAGATCGGCGCGCGCGGTGCGCCCGTTCTCGACAAACACTTCGCGGACGGGCGGCTCCAGACCAAGCGAGTCGAGCATCGGATGGACGAATCCGAGCATGTAGCGCCCGTTTGGCACGTCGTTGAGTCGATACCGGCCGAGCGAATCGGTGGTGCCGGTACGGATGAAGTTGTCGGCACGTTCGTCAACGAGTTGCACGACGGCACCGATCAGCGGCTGCTGCGAGAGACTGTCGTACACAACGCCGCTGACGGTGCCGGTCGTCGAGGGTGCGCCGCCCGCTCGTGGCTGCACTGGCGCCTGTGCGGACGAGAGTCCCGCCGCGATCGCGAGGAGAACCATGGGTCGGGCAAGGAAGGCGCGCATGCGATACTCGCGGTCATGCTCGAGGGAACGGTTCGTAAGAGCGACGGATCCTCGAACCGTGTTGTCGCCCGACCGGCGGCTGTCCGGTGCACCGGAATTACCGTGCCGGCGCGAACGCAGTCAAGCGCGTCCGGGAGGGGCGTGCGAGCGCCGCGCGGTCCGCTGATCCCTCGCGGCGAGGGCTCAGCGCTTCAGCAGTTTGTACTTCTTGCGCTCGCCCCAGCGATACCCCGTGAGCAGCTCAGCGCCGCGGCTGAGCACATTCTTCCAGTCTTTCCACACCCAGTCCTGCGGACGGAATGCTGGCGTGAAGACCCAGTCCTGTGCCGCGACGAGCTCGCGCATGACAGCCGGATGCGACCCGGCGAACGGCCGCAGCCCGTACAGCTGCCGGAATGGAAACGCCTGCGCCTCGTTCTGCTCTTCCGTGGCGCCATGGTACCAGAACTCGAATCGTGCGGTCTTTCGACCCATTCCCTCCGCAGGCTTGGCCCAGCCGTAGTGGAGAATCGTGCCGCCACTGCGTTCGACACGTGGCTTGTGATCCTCGACCATGAAACTCTGCGCGTCGCCAACGCTGCGCACACCGATGCCATTGCGCACGATGCGTACTTCGTTGCGATACCAGTTGTGGCCGGTGGCGATCACGCCAAAAGATCCGTAGAAATGCGTGTAGTGGAAGAGCAGCGCTTCGACCTGGAGATCCGCAGCGTATCGCTCACATGTGGCCCGGATCGCCGGCAGATCACGCTCGTGCACCACTTCGTCAGCCTGCAGATAGAAGCACCACGTGCCCCGGCACATCGCCAGCGCCTCGTTCGTCTTCTCGGCGAGCATCTGGCCGTCGCGGTTCCTCGACTTGTCCCAGATCGTATCGACGATGCGGATCTTCGGATCGTCAATCGCAGCGATGGTCCCGCGGGTATCATCCTCGCCGGCACCGACTGCCACCACATATTCGTCGACAACCGGCAGGATCGAGCGGATCGCCTCGACGACCGGATAGCCCATCAGGATCGCGTTGCGGACAACCGTGAATCCCGAGAGCAGCGGCCTGTTCCCGGTATGCGACACAGCCTCCGGCACTTCAGCTCGCGAGGATGTACGAACAGCCTGCTTCCTGCGCGCGGAGCGCAGCGAAGATGCCGTTGGGTTGCAGGACGACGCCTGGAATGAGCAGCGACTTCGCCCGTGCGGTTGCCTCCTCGCGAGACAGCTTGTCCTTGCGCCTGATCTCGCCGACAGCGCCCTGGAATGACCATCCGCAGGCGAGCACGACCCCGCCGTCCGCGATGAAGCCGGGCAGCGTGAACTTCGCCTGCGTTGGCGCGGCGACGCCTGCTGCGGCGCCGAGTGGATTCTCCTTCTGCCACTTCTTGCCGCGCTGGTCCTTCATCGAAAGCGTCTTGCCGGTGTCGTAGCCTAGCCAGAACTCATCATTCATGGCGAGATAGAACCCGAGATGGCGCAGCACGACGACAGGCGACATCTCGGTGCGCGCTGCTCCGTACACTTCCTTGTACTGCTCGCACCAGGAGACGGCACGATAGACGGCTGCGCCGCCGGCCGCTTCGGGAGAATCGAAGACCGCCTTGTACTTCCCCGACACGCGTGGAACCCAGCTCATGTCCCACGTTTCCGCCACCGGCGCATCGTGCGTGCCCGGAGCGTCCTGTGTGCCCGGAACATCGTTGCGCGCTGGAGCCTGTGCCAGCGCCCGGCCCGGGATGCCGGCGATGCCGAGGAGTGAGGCACTGCCGATCCAGGCGAGGAAATCGCGTCGCGGTGAGGGCATGTCCGATGCAGTAGAGGGAGGAGTGACGCGCCTGACGGCGCGGCGCAGCAAAAGACTACGTGATGGGTGGGGAATGGCAACGCGCCGCCCCGGATTCACCGGCGCGGCGCGGACAACAAAGCGAAAGGGACGCCGCCGTGAGGCGACGTCCCTTTCCCTCGAGCCAAGTGGCTTAGTGACCTGAGCGGGTCACGTTCTCGGCGGCCGGACCCTTCTGGCCCTGAACCATGTCGAAATCGACAGCTTCACCTTCGGCCAGCGTCTTGAATCCGTTGCCCTGGATCGCGGAGTGATGGACGAAGCAATCCTTCTGTCCGTCGGACGGCGTGATGAAGCCGAAACCCTTCGCGTCGTTGAACCACTTGACTGTGCCTGACATGCGCATTGCAATGCTCCTGAATTTTGTGCGGCTTTCAACCCGGAGCATGGCTCTTACGCCTGTTCCCGACAGATACTCACCACATCCCTGCTCGTCAGAACCCTGACGAAGACGTCCCCCACGTTGGGGGAGTGACAGAAAGGTAGTCGGTTGAGCGGCGCAATGCTTGGGGAGGGGCAATTCGGAATTTCCGGCGCACGGACGGGCTCGGCACAATGAGGTGCTCGACCGTCGGATCTGATGTCGCAGTAAGCAGCCTCGACTTTTGCATCGCACGGAATACTCTCGCTCTACGCACCGTCAAGATGTGCAGCCACAGTAGCTTGCGATGCAGCGGGCGCTGGGCCGAGACCACCTTCTGGAGGATGTGACACATGGCGACAATGGCACGTTGGACGCGAGGGATCAGCCTTGCGGCAGCAATCGTGGTGACCAGTACGACGGCAGCTGCGCAGAATTGGAGCGTCTTCATGAATGGGCCAAACGAGTCGCCGCCGGCCGCGTCCGCCGGGACGGGTTTCGCGAACCTCTCGCTGGTGGGATCCGTGCTCACGATGAGCGGGAGTTTCACGGGGCTCACCGGGACCACGACGGCCTCGCACATCCATTGCTGTCTGGCCGCGCCGCGCACCGGAACGGTTGGCGTTGCAACGACGACGCCCTCCTTCGTCGGCTTCCCGCTCGGCGTCTCGAGCGGCACGTTCACGATCATTCTGGATCTGGACCTCGCAACGTCGTAC
>JANMNM010000114.1:0-7517 GCA_031373905.1 Gemmatimonadaceae bacterium
CCGAACCGCGCGCCGGACGTCAGATTCAGGCTGTTGTACGAGCCGTGTCCCGCCAGGAACGCTCCCGCACAGATGCCGAGGTAGCTCAGGCCACCCTGCACGGCATTGTGAATGTTTGCCGTCGTGCGCCGAGACAGGCTGTCTCCGATCACGATGAAGTCTCCGCCTGGCACAATCAGCAGGCGGTGGGCCATGAGCTGTGACTCGCTCATCGCGTTCAACTGCCGGGAATTCACAGTCGAGTACTCGAGACGGCCCTGCTTCAGGACCGCCTCGACCGCCGACACATCGTTGGCTGACGTTCCGGCTCCATTGAACAGCAGAATCTGCGAGCGTTGATCTGCCGCAGCCGCTCTGCACCCCGACAGGAGCATGCAGACGTGGAACACGAATGGCAGCAGTCGCGCAGGCATCAACGATCGTACTCTCATCTCCGGTTGCCAGACGTCACGGGAATCAATCTGCTCACGTTCGTGTCGGAAGACGGAGCGACGAGACTGACAGACCGCGTCAGGCATCGTGGCGACGCATCAGCCCCGTCTATATCGTTTCTCGCCCTCGCTTGAATCTCTCAACCGACCCGGACCGGCACCAGCGACCGCCCGGACCAGCGCGTAGGCCTCCGTCTGCGTCATTCCCGTCGTCACCCCTGCCACAGGAACCGTCCCGATGCCTGCCAGCCGACTTCTCGCCCGCGCATGTGTGTCCGTGTGGCTGCTCGCCGGAAGTGCCGCGACCGCCCAGCAGGCGCCGCTGACTCAGAATCAGCAATTCGCGCGTGATGTCTACCAGCAATTGATCGAGACGAACTCCTCGACGACGACGATGGGCACCACCATCGTCGCGCAGGCAATGGCGCAGCGATTCCGTGACGCGGGTTTTCCGGAGAGCGACATCTTTCTCGGCGGTGTGCGCGCCGACAAGTTCAACGTGGTGCTCCGGTATCACGGCCGAGGTGGGCCGAACGCCCCGAAGCCACTGCTGCTGCTCGCGCACCTCGATGTGGTTGAGGCAGTCCGGACGGACTGGTCGCCCGACATCGATCCGTTCAAGCTCGCGGAACGTGACGGCTACTTCTATGGACGCGGCACGTCGGACGACAAGGCGCAGGCGGCCATCTTCGTGGCCAACATCATCCAGCTCAAGCGCGAGGGGTACGTTCCCGACCGCGACATCATCGTCGCGCTGACGGCCGACGAGGAGGGTGGTTGCTGCAACGGCGCGCGGTGGCTGGTGACCAATCATCGCGAACTGGTTGACGCCGGCATCGTGCTCAACGAGGGCGGCTTCGGCTTCATCCGCAACGGACGCCCGCAGTCGAACAACATCGAAGCCACGCAGAAAGTGTTCGCCGCCTTCACCGTGACGGCCAGGAACCCCGGCGGGCATTCCTCACTCCCTCGCCGCGACAACGCGATCTACGCCCTCGCAAAAGGGCTGGTTCGACTCTCGGAGTATGCCTTCCCCGTGGAACTGAATCCGGTGAGCCGTCAATATTTCGAACGCACGGCCACGGTCGAGTCACCACAGAATGCTGCCGCGATGCGCGCGCTCCTGAAGAATCCGAACGATGCTGCGGCGTCCGCGGTTCTCTCGCGCGACCCACTCTTCAACGCCACGCTGCGCACGACCTGCGTGGCGACGATGCTCAAGGGCGGTCACGCCGCCAACGCGCTGCCGCAGACCGCGGAAGCCACGATCAACTGTCGCATGGTGCCGACGGCGAGACCCGCGGAGGTCCGCGCAGCGATCGTGAAGGCGCTCGGCGACTCCACGATCGTCGTGTCGGAGGCCAGCGGTCGCGTCCCGCCCGCCCCATCTCCACTGACGCCTGAGGTGCTCAGTGCCATTGCATCCATCACGCGCGAGATGTGGGGCAACATCCCGGTCATCCCATCGATGATGACCGGCGCGACAGACTCGCAGGCCTGGCGCGCGCTTGGCATTCCGGCGTATGGCGTCTCCGGGATCATGATCGATCCTGATGACCTTCGCGCACACGGTCGTGACGAGCGCCTGCCGGTGAAGAGCTTCTAAGACGGGCAGGTGTTTCTCTACAAGCTCACGAAGGCGCTGACGTCGGTGACGACGGTGCCCTGACGTCAGCGCTGTGCCCCTGACGGCTGCGTCACTCCGGCAGCAGCCGCCGCAGCGCCACGCGGAACCCCGGGAGCACGTCCTCGCCATCGAGCGCATCGTCCCGGGCAAGAGCCGAGTCCGTGCCATCGCGCCTGAAGACATGCGCCGTGCCCTTTGCAGGGTCGATGAGCCACACCAGTCGAGTGCCGGCGTCGAGCCACTGCCGCACCTTCCGTTGTAGCGCACGCGTCCGATCACCGGGCGAGCGCACTTCGACCGCGAGGTCCGGCGCCAGTTCGTCGAAGCCCGGCACCTCTGCGGTCGGGATGCGATCCTGGCTGATGTAGGCAACGTCTGGCGCACGCACCGTGTCTGGGTTGCGCTCGAGTGTGAATCCGGGATCTGCGGTGTAGGCTCGACCGATCGGATTCTCCTCGAGGTAGTTGCTGATCGCGGTCACAGTCCGAGCCGTCACGTCGCCATGGCGCAGGGTGGACGGCTCCCGAATCACCAGTCGCCCCCGCACCAGTTCCGTGCGCTTGTGTGGTATCGGATGCTGTGCGAGCTGTTCGGAGGTCATGTAGGCAAATCGCGTCATGGCAGCGTTTCTCAGAGCTGTGGCGGGTCGGTGGACGGTGTCTCGCGCAGAATATGCAGGGTCACCTCGCCAAGTGCGTCACCGTTTTCACGCACCAGCTTTGCGCGCCGGCGCGCGAGCTCCGCATGCAGCCGATACATCAGGATCCGCGCCGTACCGGGCTCCATCCCCCAAGACCTGTTGTGGTGCGCGTGCTGAGCCGTGCGGTGTCACCGGCGATCGCGAAAGATGCGCTGGTGAGTCGGGCCGTGTAGCGTCGCGTGGCGTCGCGTGGCGTCGCGTGGCGTCGCGGTCGTTGGCTGCTGTGAGCACGATGATGACCTGCGGCCTGACCGCGCGGATCACCGACACGATGTCAACGAGGACCGAGCGTCGCGAAGAGCGAATCCGCAGGAGAAGCGCGCTGTGCCATCCACGCGTCCTGCACCGGCGGTCTCCGAACGCCTGCAACTCCAGTTGAAGCTGGCCGGGCAGACGATGGTGTTTCGTGGCGACGTTGTCGCGCTGCCGCCGTCAACTCTCCGGCCGCGCCGCGCAGACGGACCGATACGGCTCGGGAACGCTCGCGCAGTTGGCGAGGCGAACGCTGGGCCGGGATTCGAAGCCGCGGTTCATGTCCCCGACCGCGCCGTAGCAATCGCTCCGTGCATCGGGGGCGACCGTTCGACACAGGTCCAGGCCAGGCCCGACTGCGTGCGCCGTCATGACCACATCCTTGATGACACCGACGAGGCAGTTCCGCTTCGCGGTCGGAGATGCTGACAGATCGCAGTAGCTCAGCGGTGGTTGATGATCCCTTCGCGACTGCGCGCCAGCGGCTTGCCCCACGCCCTCCTCACACATGATCGCGTACGCCCCCGCCTGACTGCACGCCCAGAACGCCTTGCCGAACTGGCCCTTCGTCAGTTTCAGCACAGCGAACGCGTGCTGCTGCCAGCAACCGATCGTCGCCTCTTCACCCTGAACGGCATTGCAGGGATACAGGAGATCATTGGGTCGAAGATGTTCGGTGGCAGCGGCGGTGTGCTGCATTCCCTCCATCCCGGCTTCGTGCGCCATGCCAGCCATCGCACCGGCGTTGCCACCGACCGAGGCATTCATCAGGTTCTGCATGAAGACACCACTCGAGCAGTTGATCCGATCCATGTATTCGGTGATCGTGGCACAGCGCGCGACGGCTCCAGCCCAATCATCGCCACGGGCCATATAGACGCCGTGGCCCACACCGTGCCAGCACTGATGCGTCGCGTGGCTGGCGCCGGGGCCAGAGAAAGAACAGAGCCCGAGAATGCTGGCCTCAGGCCCTTTCGCCTCGAAGTAGGCCTCCACAACGCCGTGCAGACACCCTGATCCCATGGTGGGAGGACAGGCAGCGAGGGCCTGCGCAGGGGTCCCCGCCAGTCCGTAGGACACGCGCCCGAGATGATGGGCGAGCGCGTGATCTCGACCCTCAATGAGCCCCGACTTCGACAGCTGACCGAGAACGGCAAACGCGGTGACCTGGCCGGTGTTTCGCAGCGTGGAATCGAGATGAGCGCGAAGGCACGAGTCTGACACGACGCCATCCACCGTGCACCGCGCCGCAACGCCTGACGCGATCGTGTCGGGGTCGAGCCGAGGCTGGGAGATCTGCGTCACCTCTGACGTCGTCGTGGCACTCACGGGTCGCGCGAGCCACCAGATCGCGACCGCCGCGACCACGACACCGAGCACGCCGACAAGCGCGCGAAGCCAGCGACGGCGGTCACGAGCCACGCCATCTCCTGAAACCGGAGCCGTCGAGTCCGGTTGGGGTCGCTTCCGCTTTCGAGACGGTTTGCTCATTGGAATGTCAGTCCGCCGGTGCAGGATTGGAGAGTCGATATCAGATCCAAAGTAGTGTCGTGCCCACGAGCCTGCAGCAGAAGTCCAGCGCCCTTTGGGCCCTGGCAGCGTTGAACGGCCTCGCGATATCTATGGACGGCGGCCTCTGGTTGATTCTGTTTGATTCATATCTGTCGCCTCGTCCCGCCGCCAGGGATTCCCCCACTCGTTCAGGATCGCGTCGAGGTCCAGGTCGGGCGCGAGGAAGCAGCCGTGACCGTGCCTGTGCAACACGCGCATCGGGGCGCTGGGCACCTGGGCCGACATGAACGTTCACTGCACCACCGAGGGTACCAGGTGGTCCTCGTCGGCTGCGAGAAACAGCGTCGGCACGCGTTGTCCATCTGCAAGAGATCCGTGATGCCGCTTGCGCATCACGTGATTCAAACGTCAGGCTCACCGGAGCACCTACGTCACCGGCCGGCTGACGGCGCCAACCGCAGGCAGTGCGGCGCCACCTCCGTCCAGCGCCCCCGGCTTCCCCTGAAACAAGCGACGCACCGCCCCGTAGCTCTCTGACGGCGACTGTCCCTCTCGGCTCGCCACCGTGAACGCCCGCCTCGCCGCCGGACCCTCGCATCCCCAACCCGCCCCCGCATGCGGAACATCTCGCTCGCCGCCCGGATGCTGTTCAAGACGCCGTTCGTGACGGCGATCGCGATCCTGTCGCTGGCGCTCGGGATCGGCGCCAACACCGCAATCTTCTCGCTGTTCGACGAGCTGCTGCTTCGGCCGCTGCCGGTCCGTGAGCCCAGCCAACTCGTCAACTTTGCGCAGCCGGGGCCACACCCAGGATCGGACTCGTGCAATCAGGCGGGCGACTGCGACGAGGTCTTCAGCTACCCGATGTTTCGCGACCTGGAGAAATCACAAACGCCGTTCGAAGGGATCGCGGCGCACCGTCTGACGGGTGTGTCACTGACGGTGCGCAATGAACCGCTGACGGGTGAGGGCGTGATGGTCAGCGGCTCGTATTTTCCGGTGCTCGGAATCCGTCCCGCGCTGGGGCGGCTGCTGACGCCGGACGACGACAAGGTGATCGGCGCGAACTTCGTCACGGTCCTCAGCTACGCCTTCTGGAAGACGTCATTCGGGAGCGATCCGAGCGTCATCGGGACGACGATCTCGATCAACGGGAAGTCGTTCACCGTGATTGGCGTAGCGCCGGAGAAGTTCGAGGGCACCACCGCCGGGGCACACCCGGTCGTGTACGTGCCCATCACGATGCGCGGTGAAATCCAGCGCTTCACACGCTGGGAAGACCGACGCAACTACTGGGTGTACCTGTTCGCACGCCGGAAGCCCGCCGTTTCGATCGAGGGGGCCGCCACGGCGATCAATGCGGTCTTCGCGCCGATCCTATCTGATGTCGAAGCACCGTTGCAGCAAGGCATGAGTGTGAAGACGATGGAGAGCTTCAGGAAGAAGCGGATCATCCTCGCGCCCGGCGCCCGTGGTCAGAGCAACATTCACAAGGAAGCCAGGACGCCGCTGATCCTGCTGTTCGCCGTGACGGGCGTCGTGTTGCTGATCGCCTGCGCAAACATCGCGAACCTGCTGCTCGCGCGCGGTGCCGGCCGTGCGGCCGAAATGGGTGTGCGACTGGCACTCGGCGCGACGCGGCGCCACCTCGTTCTGCAGCTGCTGACCGAGAGCGTGATGCTGGCACTGATCGGCGGCCTGGCGTCGCTGCTCGTGGCGCAGTGGACACTGAGTGTGATCATGGGGCTGCTGCCCAGTCAGGCCGCAGGGACGATCGAGTTTGCGATCCGCCCGTCAGTGATCCTCTTTGCCGCTGCCCTCAGTGTGCTGACCGGGCTCATCTTCGGACTGTTCCCCGCGTTGCACAGCACACGCAGTGACCTGATCAGCACCATTCGCGCCGGCGCGGGTCAGCTCACCGGCGGGCGCGCCGCAGCGCGTTTCCGTGCCGGACTGGTGACGACACAGATAGCGCTCTCGATGGGCCTGCTGATCATGTCGGCGCTGCTGCTCAAGAGCCTGATCAACGTGAGTCGCGTGGACCTCGGCGTCCAGATCGCGAACGTGTCGACGTTCGAGATCGTCCCGGTGCGCGCCGGATACGACAGCACGCGCAGCGCCGTGCTGTTCAACCGGGTGGAACAGGAGCTGGCGGCACTGCCTGGCGTCACCGGCGTGACGGATGGCCTCGTGCCGCTGCTGGCCGGCGACAACTGGGGCAACAGCGTGCACGTGCAGGGCTACGCGTGCGGGCCCGACGTGGACTGCAGCGCGCGATACAATGAAGTCGGTGCCGACTACTTCAGGACCTTCGGTGTGCAGCTCAAGGCGGGACGCGAATTCAACGCGACCGACGGGCCGGGCGCGCAACGGGTGGCAATCATCAACGAGGCGTTCGCCAAGAAGTTCAGGATGGGAAGCACTCCCGTCGGAATGTTCATCGGCGACGACGAAAATGACTCGCTGAACATCCAGGTGATCGGGCTGGTTCGCAACGTGAAGTACAGCGACGTGAAGGACTCGGTGCCGGCGGTGTACTACCGTACGTGGCGGCAGGACAGGCGCGCCGGCTCCCTCAACTTCTACGTCCGCTCCACCCTGCCGCCGGAGCAAGTGCTCGGGACGCTGCGCGCGACGATCAAGCGCATCGACCCCAATCTGCCGGTGGAAGGGCTGCGCACGATGCCGCAGCAGGTGCGCGACAACATCTTCCTCGATCGCATGATCTCGATTCTCTCGAGTGCGTTCGCGCTGCTTGCCACCTTGCTGGCGGGCATCGGGCTCTATGGCGTGCTGGCGTTCTCGGTGCAGCAGCGCACGCGGGAGATCGGCGTCCGGATGGCGCTGGGTGCCGATGGCGCGAACGTGCGCGCGATGATCATGAAGCAGGTGGGGGTGATGCTGGTGAACGGCGCGACGGTCGGCATTGCTGCGGCATTGGGGCTTGGCCGGGCCGCGCGTTCGCTGTTGTATCAGCTGGAGGGTCACGACCCGG
>JANMNM010000097.1:0-36369 GCA_031373905.1 Gemmatimonadaceae bacterium
TTGCAAGATGGAGCGCACGCCGGACCACGCCCACACTCACGGCTTCCCCGCCGCCGCCCTCTGCAACTCGGCGACCGTCCACGGCCTCGTACGCGCCGCCTGCGCCAGCCGCACCCGCGTCACCGTCGCGACCGAGATCGGAGCGGCCTTGTTCCCCCAGCTCCGCCGCACGTAACTCGCCACCGCCGCGATCTCTGGATCCGTAAACGTCCGGCCCAACGCGGGCATCGCGCCGTTGAACGCCTCGCCCTTGACTTCGATCTCGCCCACGAGGCCGTGCAGCACGATCATCACGAGCCGATCCTCGTTGCCGAGGACCCACTCGCTGCCTACGAGCGGTGGAAACTGGCTTGGCAGCCCAAGCCCCGTCATCTGGTGACATGCCTGGCAGGTGGCAGCGTAGATCCTCGCGCCATCAGGTTGCTGCGCACCAGCGGCACGCGGTGCGATCGACGGGACGACGAACGCCATCACGACCGCTGCCACGTCGAGCCCCGCGCGCCTCATCGCTTGCGGCACGCGCCCGGGTCCGACTTCACGAAGTACGCGCGGTAGTTCGGGTCCGTCCGGTCCATGCAACCCATCAGATTCACGATCTCGACCTTCCGGAAGTCGATCGGCGCCGTCTCGGCCTGCAGCGAGATGTAGCCTTCGGTCAGCAGCTTGCCCGCCACCAGGACACCTGGGTTGGTGTTGTTCGCAGCGCCGCCGCCCATCTGCGGCTTGAAGTACGTGAGCACCGTGTCGCCGTTCACGATGTGCTTGACCACGGAGTCGCCCAGCACCATCGCCTCCACGCGCACCCACTGATCGCCATCGTACGTGATGGAGCTGGAGTTGATGCAGTGCGATGTGATCAGCGTGTTGTTCATCACGATGTTCGTGCCCGGTGTGCACAGGTTGCCGTTCGTGCGCGGACCGTCACCGAGCCCGCCCAGCAACTGCACTTCCAGCGAGATCGGGAAGTCCTGCTTGAGTCCCATGCTGGCCGCCGACTGCGAATGCACCATGATGCCGTTGTTGCGCATGGCCCAGCTGGTGCCACTCCCCGCCCCCGTCACCTGCTGGCCGACGAAGCGATACTCAGCCGCCACGATGTAGTACGAATACGGCTTCTTGTGGAAGATGTGGCCGAACTCGCCGCTGAAATCCTTCCACTCGTCGTACCGCACCTTCAGGAGGCCGTCTTCCACGCGAAACGTGTTGCGGTAGTTCACGCCCATCGGGAAGCCGGCGAACTTGACGTCCCAGTCCTTCAGGTCGCGGCCGTTGAAGAGCGGCGTCCACTCCTGGCCATCCGGCGCGACGGGTGTGTTCGCACGGGCGCGATACGCGTCCAGTTGCGTGCTGTACGCTGACTCAAGGCGCATGATCGCCACCGCACGTGCGAGATCCGGCGCGGCCTCACGACTGCTCCACGCAGCGTTCAGCACGGGCAGTATCTTGTCGCTCACACTTGCCGACCCGCGCCCGCCACGCACTGACTGCAGCAGCACTGCAAAACCCAGCACGCGACCGTTGGAGGTGGCGCCGCGCGACGCGTTGATGAAGTAGTCCAGCTCCCCCAGCCGGCGACGCTCGCCGACAAACCGACGCCACGCTGCTTCGAGCGGCCCCGCCGTTGTGCCTGTCGCAGACGGTGCGGGAGTCAGCGGTGTCAGGAGCGCAGTTGCCGCATCGGTTCCGGGCCGACCAGGGACCGCGGCGACTTTGGTGATCAGCGCCGCACGCACATCATCCGGCACTGTCGCATCTGCCGCCGCCGCATGCGCCAGCGGCAACGTCGCCTCGGTCACGCTGCTTTCGCCGGCAATCAGTTGTGCGACACCCGCATGTTGCGCCGCACCGGTCGCGTTCAGCCGCGTTATGACCGGCAACATCGCTGCGGTGACCTTCGTGCTCCCAAGCAGTGCGTTGACCGCGTCGGCGCGTTGTGTCGCGTCGGTCATCGTCGCAAGCAAGAGCGCCCTCGCACCCTGCGGCAGCACGCGATTGCGTGCGAACTCGTCCGCCAGTGCGCCCAGCTCGGCGGCGTTCGCCGTGAGGAGCGCGCGGCGCAGCACCGGCGCGATGGCCGGACTCGCGTCCCACACCGCTGGCGCAAAATACGGACCCAGGAACGACGGGCGCGTGCCCCACCACTCTCCCTTCCACTCGGCTTCCCGGTGGTACAACCGCGCCAGCGCCACGACGATGTCCCGCGTTTCGTAGCCCGGCGCCGCGTTCACCCTGTCGAGCAACACCGAGACGACGGCAGGGTCGTGCATGAGTTGCAGGGCGCGCAGTGCGCCGGCGCGTTCACCGGGTGTGCCGGAACCCAGCGCGGTCAGTGCGGCCGCCGACGCGTTGAGCGAGACCAGCGCATTGATCGCGATATGCGAGACGGCCGCATCGCGACTGGCGGTGAGCGGGATGATCGACGCGGCAGAACCCGTCGCCTCGAGGCGTACGAGCCCCGCCAGTGCGGCCAGCTGCACCGATGCACTGGTGTCGGACACCGCCTTGACGTACATGGGCGGCGTCACGCCGGCGAGTTCCCTCGTGTCGTCGACCAGTGCGCGCAATGCGAGCGCGCGCACCTGCGGATCGGCGGCCGCCACTGCCGAGCGCAGCGTGGCGTGCGACCGGGCGCCGCGCAGCTGGCGCAGCGTGAACATCGCGGCCACGCGCGCGTACGCCGGGAGATTCGGGTTCAGCACACTCGCCGTGAGACGCGGAACGAGAACGGCGGCCGCACGACTGGTTGCGCCACGGCGAAGCGCTTCGCGTTGTGCTTGCAGCGCGAGTGTGGCATTCGGACCGACGATCAGCGTATGCAGCGCTGCCGCGCTCAGCGCCCGAATATTGACGGGTGCGCGCACGCCCGCTCCTGTCGGACTCACGCGCACGATGTACCCCACCGAATCGCCCGCGTACGTGTACTCGCCGCCGGCCAGGCTTGCGACGAACATGTTGGACTGGGCGTCCATCGCCATGTCCACGGGATGCGGCACCGACACGAAGTTTTCCTGCTGCACGTCGTAGCTGCCGCCGCGCGGCGTGAGCGGATGACGGAACACCTGGTTGAGCAGCCAGTCCGCCGTGTAGAGCGAGTTGCCGAATCCTTGTGGGAATCCCGCGTCGTGGACGAACAGGCCGCCGGTTCCCGAGCCGCCGCCGTAGTCTGCCAGCGACGGCATATGCTCGCCGGCGAAGTTCCTGTAGTACATGGGATAACCCATGTTCGCGCCGGCGGGCAAGTAGTGCAGTCGGATGTCCCAACCGTCGCCGTCGTTCGTGTTGTCGCGCGTGAACAGGTGCAGCAACGGATCCACGGCCAGATCGTAGATGTTGCGCGTGCCTTGCGCATACAGCTCAAGGCCCGATCCGTCGGGACGTACCCGCACCACGCCGCCGCCGCGATGACGGATCGTGGTCCCGTCCTTGCCCACCGCCTTCTGGAATCCGTAGTCTCCGACGGCGATGTAGAGCCAGCCGTCGATGCCCATCGTGATGCCGTTTGTGGTGTGATCGGCGCCGCGGAAATCGAGATCGAACCCAAGTCCGCTCACGATGTTGTCCGACACGTCCGAGACACCGTCGCCCGTCGTATCGCGGTACGCGGTGAGAAACGGCGGATGCATCACGTACAGCGTGCGCCCATCGAAGGCCAGTCCGCGGGGACTGTCCATCTCGGCAAACACGGAGTAGCGGTCGGCGTGGCCATCGCGATCCGCATCCACCAGTCGCACCACGCGCCCTTTCCCCTTCGCCGCCGTCAACGAGAGGTTCGGGTCGACGCAAGCGAACACCACGCCGTCTGCGGCGGCGGTGAGACACACCGGGTACATCGCGATCGGCGGTGCGGCGAACAACGATGCCGTGAATCCGTCCGCGACTTTCACCTGACTGATCATCGTGCGCTCGCGCGTTTCGTCGCGTGGGACCGGTCCACTCTTCGCGGACGGTTGCGACCAGAGCGGAGTCGTTGCAGTCAGCAGGATGACCAGGGCACGCAGGGCGCGAGACACGGGAGGGCCGAGTGACATTGGGCGCTGTGGCAGGGAGAGTCGGTCACGTGACGCGACCGCGAATCGTGGAAGCGCGTCGCGGTTGCGCAGTGCGAAGATACCGACTCTCTCTGCCGCCCGGCGATCAGCCTCCTGCTCGCCGGATCTCGTCCGCCGCGCGCCTGAGAATCTCCGCGATCGCGCTCACCTGCTCCGGCGAGCGTCGTCCGCCGAGCATCGCCGCACCGAACTCGCGTACCAGCCCAACCATCGCGTCGCGCGCCGGTCGGACATGGTCCCCGAACACCGCGTCGCCGAACTGGTTCACGCGGTCGAAGATCTCGTCCACCAGCGGGAGGTTCTCCGCCAGGTGTGCGCGGCCCGCGTCGGTGATGGCGTAAACCTTCTTGCCACCCTCTTCGGGGGTCGAGACCGCGTACCCCAGATCTTCGAGCATGGTGAGCGTCGGATAGATCGCGCCCGCGCTCGGCGTGTAGCTGCCGCCAGAACGGTCCTCGAGTTCCTTGATGATCTCGTAGCCGTGGCGGGGTTTCTCGTCGAGCAGGCGGAGGATGACGAGCTTGAGGTCACCCTGCTCGAACATCCGGCCGCCGCCGAATGGTCCGCCTCGCCGCCTTGGGCCGCCGCCGCCGAAGAAGGCGCCGAACTCCGCGTCGAAGCCCTGCCATCCCCGCCTTCCGCGGGAGTCACAATCCCTGAAATGATGATTCCACATCGTGCAGCTCCGCTGGTGGTGGCGGTCTGTCGCCCAGAGGGTCGCCTGACCCGGCGTACGACATATCGCCCGTTATGTCTTACGATATATCGTACGCCATATCTTGTACAGATGTTTCAGGCGCCTGTGGCTGTGGTCGCTGTAGGTGCGTTGTCGCCGAGGTTGCAGCCTGCGGTTTCAGGCGCGCCGAGCGGTGAATCGCCCCGACTTTTCCGGACTCGCGTGGCGCCGGTGCGCACGGTGTCATTGCCGAACCGCGCATCCGCTAATCCGCGTCAACGGCGTGTCGTGCCATGGCCAGTACACGAATGGCCTCGTGACGTCGGTCAAGCCGGCCACCTTCGGCTGACGACGAAAACCGAACCGCCATCAGACGGGCGCTCGAGTCTGGGCCGGGCACGGGGGCACATGAACGTCAGTCCAAGGCTCCGCGTGCTTCAGCACGCGGAGACCGGCGTTAGCTAGTTGCCTGTCGTCACCGTCGCGGTCCCGCTCGCCCCTTCACTGGTCGCCGTGATCCGCACCGATCGGCGTGCGACCAACGCGGTGATCCGACCTGTTGCCGAAACACTCACCTGATCCGGTGCCTCGCTCGACCACTCGACTCGACGACCCGGGAGCGCTCCGCCGCCGATATCACGGGTGGACGCGACAAGCGTCAACGTGTCGCCCGTGGCAATCAGCACGGACTGCGGCGAGACGACCACGGACGCAACCTGCTGGGATGCCGGCGGTAGTTCAGGACCCGCAGCGGGATAGACATCGCCACCACATCCGCCGAGCAGCAGAAGGGTGGCAGCGAAGAGGAAACGGTTGGACATCGGACGCGGATGAAAGAAACAGCAATCGCTAGATGCGATCCGATGAACGCGTCTCCCCGCCCCATGGTTCCGGAGCGCTCCTCCAGCCGCCAGCGGTCACTGTGCTGCGTGATCGGTCCGATGAAACACCGTGAATTCCGCGACTGCCGCCGCAGCCGCATCGCCGTGCAGGCCGCAGCCGAACGATCGGCGACGAACCGGTGAAAAACGTCTCCGTCATCTACAGCTAGGCGCTCGTGGTCGCATCGAGACAGTGACGAAGGCAAACGTGCCAGCATCTCGCCCCCTCCCTTGCACCAACGCACCGCTTCAGGGCAAGCCGGTCGGCGCGGGAAGTGCGGCGAACAGCTCGCCCAGCTTTCCCCACCCTCCGTCAATGCGACGCACCACATGCCCGCGTGCATCGGTAGCCATCACCACGCTCAGGTGCTCGATGTCGCCCGTACGTTCATCGCGCCGACGCTCGACACCGAGCGCGTTGAGCGCCCGCTCCACGTCGTCAATGCTGCCTGACAGCACTCGATCACGGGGCCCGAGCTCCCAGGCCGTCGCAATCATGGGCAAGTGCTGCGGCGTATCGCGCCATGGGTCCAGTGTGATGACCAGCAACGGCACGTCGGCACGCTTGGCGGCCGAACGTGCACTGCGCACATCATGCACCACCACCGGACACACGGTGCTGCAATGGCCGAAGGCGAAGGTGAGAATCGCCGGGCGCCCCCGAAAGTCGGCCAGCGACGTACGCACACCATGCTGGTCGACAAGCGTGTGCGATGTGGCGTCGATATCGACGGCCTTCGGCGAACCGGACTGAGTCGGCAACGGAGTCAGGCCCAAACCGGCGATGTACGCCACACGCTGTGCGGTCAGCGCCACGCCAACCGTCGCCGCCAAGCCGATCGCGACTATCACGGGTCGCCACCGCCAGTCGCCTGTCAATCTCTTCAGGTCGTCTCGCAGCGCCTTGCCCCACACGGCAAACAGCGCGCCCAACATGCCCAGCGGCTCGCCGATCAGCACAATCCATCCACCTGCATCGGGCAAGCCACCGGGCATCGAGCCGAAGCACACTGCCCGCGTACGAAGCAGCCACTCCGGCTCCACCGCCCCGGCCGGCCAGAGCGCGAGCGCCCACCACCCCGCCGTGATCACCAGGATCGCGAGCAGCGTGACTGAGGCCACGCCTGGCCGAGTTGGCCAACGATGGATCATCCAATCTTCCACAGGAAGGTGAGCAGCTTCCAGTTGGCGAAGTAGTACAGAATGAATGCCACCAGGAACACTCCCACCAGTACCAGCGTGCCCGGCGTCGCACCAAAGATGCCCCGCGATGGTGCGTGCAACGCCTCGTTCAGCTCATCCACATTCGCGGCGTGCACCGGCGGGTTGGTGAGACCCTGCGGTATGCCCTCGATTTCCGGCCCGCGCGTGAACTCGCCTGCTGGTTTTCCGAAGAACACCGACACCACCGCGATGGCGATGAACGACAGCGCACCCGTGACCGCGATGATCCCGCCGATGCCCATCATGGCGAGGAACAGGTCGACGGCCGGATTGAACTGCACGCTGTACGGCGCCTGCGAGAACGAAATGTCCCAGTGACGACGCGGCACGCCAAAGCTGCCCGCAAAGGTCATACCCATCACCAGCAGCAGCAGTCCACCCGCGAAGAGGTACGGCTGGATCTTCGCCAGCTTCCAGAACGCCACCTTCTTCCGGAATATCAGCGGCAGCAGATAGTACGTCGCGCCCATGAAGGCCAACGCCGTTCCGCTCACCACCGTCGAATGGAAGTGCCCGGGAATGCGCAGCGTGTTGTGCGCAATGATGTTGATCTGCTCGGTCCCCAGCGTCACTCCGGTGATGCCGCCGACAAACCCGAACACCACCACCGACAACACCAGCGACGAGAAGCCCGGATCACCCCACGGTGCGTGTCGCAACCAGCCGAACAACCCGTCGTTGAATCCGCGCAACCGCATGCCGAGTTCCATGCCGGCGGGCACGGTGAACCCGTGCACCATCGACGCCAGCACGGCCATGTACATGAAGTACGATGTGTTCACGATCTTCCACGCCGAACTGAACCCGGGGTCCACCAGCAGGTGATGCGCCGAGGCCATGGAGATGAACATGATGTAGAGCACGAACGCCGAGCGACTGACCTTTTCGTTCAGCACCACCGAGCCAACCGTGAGTGCACCCAGCATGTACCAGATGGCGACCATTGCGGCCACGTTGATCTGCTGCGACGAGTGACCAAGTGCCCACCAGAGCAACCGATAGAGTTGCGGATCCACTTCCTTGATCAGCCCCACCGACCAGAGGAACGTCGGGATGTAGATCATGGCCCCGTGCACGAGCGTGATCACTGCAATGATGGCCGCGGTCACCGCACCGTACACCACCAGCGGCACCGAGCCGACGTATGTCTTCTCGCGCTTGGCAATTACAAGCGTGGCAAAGAACTGGCAGGTCACCAGCAGCGCGCCCACGGCAAAGAAGATGACACCCAGATAGAACAGGGGATGAGCCTTCAGGGGCGGGTACGACGTGAACAGCACGTCGGCTTTGCCGCTCCACTGCGCCCATTCCACTGTGAGCGTACCCAGCAGCATCAACCCGAAATTGAACCAGCCGAAGCGCGGCGCCGCTGGTCGGGCATTGAGCAGCACGGTACTGGCAAACCACAGCACCGCCATCTCGAAGTAGATGATGAAGAAGATGAGCATGTTCATGCCGTGCACGCCGAGCAGGCGGTAGTACCACACCGCCGGCAGCAGATGCACGGCTTGCCAGCGCGTCAGCACAAGCAGCAGCGCCGCAATCGTGCCTACCAGCAATGACACAACGGCCACCACGGCATTCGCCTTCACCAGCTGTTCAGCCGAGCGGTGAATCGTACGACCCGTGGCCGGGCACGTGCGTGATACGGACAGCGGCCGCGCGCTCATGGCTGATCCCCCGACTTCACGACGGCGTTGCTGTTGTCGGCCACCGGCTTGCCGCCGGCATCCACGACAATCACTCGGCCCACCATCGTGTGATGACCGATCCCGCAGAACTCGTTGCAGATGATGCGGAAATCGCCCGCCGCCGTCGGCGTCACACGCAGCGCATAGTCATAGCCCGGCGCGATCTGGAAGTTCACGTTCACCGGGAACAGCGAGAATCCATGGTTCACGTCAAGCGACGAGAGGTGCAGCATGTACTCCTTGCCCTGCTCGAGCTGCAGGATCGGGAACCACTGAAACGTGAGGCCAACCAGATACAGATCGCTTCCGGGAGGAGCCTGCACGATCGGTACGCCGCGATCTTCGCCAATCTTGTACTGTTTCGCGAATGCCTGCGTGCGCGCGTAGTACGCCTTTGGATCAACCCGACGGCGCACGCCCGATGGATTCTGTCCGCCGCGAAAGTGCCACAGCGGCATCATGGCGAACAACACCATGCACCAGGCGAATGCGATCGCCACCCATGCCTTCTCGGCCTTGTGCGCGGGCCTCCACCAGATGCCAGGAACCGGCTCGAGACCGGTATGAACTTTGGTCAGCATCTCGTCCTCTCAGGGTAGGGTGGCTTGCGGCATCGTGAAGATCTCCCAGGTGCCCCATCCGGTATACACGACCAGCATGATCAGCATGCCGACGGCGAGCAGGAGGAACACGTTGTCGAACAACCGTTGCCCGAGTGGCGGGCGTTCGGGATCGTCTTGAGGTGCGGGCGGGCTGGACATGCAGGATCCTCCGTTGGTGGGTGTCGCTCAGGTGATGCGTGCCACAGAGTCCTTCTTCAGCAAGTCAGCCACGGTGGTCTGACTGAAAAACGTCTCGACGTTGGAGGCGACTCGTGCCCAGCGGTTGTGCACGAGACACGGATGCGCGTCGCCGCACGTCTCGCGCCCCATCAGGCATCGCCGTTCGTCGGCCGGTTGGAATGGCGCAACGATCCGCCACAACACCAGGGCGCCGGGCGGGTCCGCCAGTTGAAAACCTCCGTTGCGTCCGCGAAGCGAACGCAGGACACCTGCCCGCGCGAGCGCGTGCATCGTCTTCGAGAGGTAGTTGCGAGGGATGGCCAGCGACTCCGCGATGTCATCCACTCGCACCGGCTCCACATCGCCGTGTTCGGCGATGTAGAGCACGGCACGCAGCGCATTTTGGGCAGTACTGTTGAGCCACACGATCAAGGATCCGGTTGAATGAAACTTGCTAACATCATGAGCATGGCGTATTTTCGTGGAAACGTCAATATGCAATTTCTCAAGCGCCTCTCCCGCCGGCTCCTCGCTCTGCTCGAGGCCGCCTTGACCCAAGTCTATGGATGGAGATTCAATCCCATCCATCAGGCGGGGACGGTATCGGTCCTCATGCTGCTCGTCCTCCTCGCGACGGGCCTCTATCTGGTCCTGTTCTACCGTGTGGGAGCGCCTGCGGCCTCCGTGGCGCGCATTGCTGCGGATCCGTGGCTGGGTGCCTGGATCCGCACCCTGCACCGCTACGCCACCGACATCTTCCTCATCGCCGCTGCCGTGCATGCTGTGCGCATCTTTGCCCAGGATCGCAGTTGGGGCCCGCGCACCCTCGCCTGGATGACCGGGCTCTTTCTCTTTGGCGCCGGGATGGTGCTCGCCTGGACGGGATTCGTCATGGCCTGGGACACCTTCGGCGAACGACTGGCACGCGAAGGCGGTCGACTGCTCGATGTGGTCCCGATCTTTTCGGAACCGCTGAGCCGAATCTTCGCCGGCGACGGCCCGGTCCCCAGCGCGTTCTTCTTCGTCAACCTCTTCATCCACATCGCCCTGCCGCTGGGGTTCGGTGTAGGCCTGTGGTTGCACGTGTCCCGGCTCGCTCGGCCCGTACTGTTGCCGCCAAAACCACTCATGTGGGGCATTGTCGGCGCCCTGACGATTGCATCGGTGTTGGTGCCTGCCCCGCTTGGACCCGCCGCGAATCCGCTGCTGCTCGCCACCACCACACCCACCGATGTCGTGGTTGCGTGGTGGCTGCCAATCTCCGAGCGGCTCGCGCCAGGCGTGGCATGGAGTGCTGGATCCATCGCGGTGCTGATCGCGGTGCTCATTCCGCGACTCACCCGCCGGCCGCGCGAGGGTAGCTGGTCGCTGAGCACGGTCGATACACGACTGTGCACAGGCTGCAATCAGTGTCCGCAGGATTGTCCGTGGGAAGCGATCACCATGGTGAAGCGAGATGACGATCGTCCCACACTCGTCGCGCGCGTCGATCCGTCGTTGTGCGTGAGCTGTGGCATCTGTGCGGGGTCCTGCGCACCCATGGGGGTGGGTCCAGCCGGTCGCAGCGGTCGGGATCAGCTGGCCGCGCTGCGCATCAGCACCTTTCCAGCGTTGGCGGCGACCCGCGCACACACGCCCATCGCAATCGCGTGCACGCAGGCCCCGCCCTCGCACCTGACCGCATTGCGTGAGCGTGGCGCCCATGTGCATCTGGTGCCGTGCGTCGGCAACCTGCACTCGTCGGTCATTGAGCTGTTCATCCGGAATGGTTCGCCGGGCACCATCGTGTTTGGCTGCCCACCGCGCGATTGCGTTGGACGTGAAGGACCCAAGTGGCTGAACGAGCGGCTTTTCAATGATCGTGAAGCCGAACTCCAGCCACGCGTGGACCGGCGTCGAGTGCGTTCGGCCACGATGGCGCCCGGCGACTTGAAGGGAACCCTGCAGGCGTTCGATCAGTTCGCCCTTGCTCTCGCATCGCTGCACGCGCCGGAGCCTGAGCACGACTTGGATATCGACGTCCTCTGCGAGCCCGTTCCACTGGAAGAGGAGTCATCATGAACGCATGGCGCCTCGTCCTCGCCGGTGGCGCGACCGTGGCCGGCCTCGCCGCGCTCGCCTACGCATCGGCGGTGCCGCTGCCGTATCATCACGCCGATTCGGCACGCCTTCGACTTTCGTGGAGCGCGAGACCGGAGCGCATCGAGGTCTGCCGCACCCTGTCCGCCGAAGAGCTGGCGGAGCTCGCCGAGCACATGCGGCAGCGCGTATCGTGCGAGGGCGTGTCTGCCACCTATACACTGCGCATCGACGTCGATGGTCACACGATCGGCGAGTCCATCGTGCGTGGTGCCGGACTGCGGAACGACCGGCCCTTGTACCTGCTGCGTGACTATCCGGTGCCGCCCGGCCGACACCGCTTCCGTGTGTCACTCACCCGCCGCGAGAAGACCGACGACGACGCAGCCGCCTTCGCGAAAGCGGTCGTTCCCGACGTCGACACCGGTCTCTACGCCGGACGGTCGCAACGGGAAGCCACCGAGCACGCGCGAGGCGCCCGAGCGGCAATTCCGCCCCGCCTTGTCCTCGATACCGTCTTTACCCTGACACCCAGGCGCGTCGCGCTGGTCACCTTCAACGCCAACAAACGAACCCTCGAACTGCACGCGGAACCGCCCGCGCGATGAACACTCAATCGGACATGCGCGTACGGCGTTGGCTGCTGGTATCTGCGGCGGCAGTCGTACTTGCTGTGGCGATTGGTGGCATCACGCGACTCACCGAGAGCGGACTGTCCATCACGGAATGGCGACCGGTGTCGGGGATCCTGCCGCCGATGTCCGCCGCCGACTGGAACGCAGCCTACGCGGGCTACCTGGCCATTCCAGAAGCGCAGACCGTGCATCGCGGCATCACCCTCAGCCAGTTCCAGGCGCTGTTCTGGTGGGAATGGGTGCATCGCCTGCTCGCTCGTCTCGTGGGCCTCGTCCTCGCCGTACCCTACTTCGTCCTGCTCGCCCAGGGACACGTCCGAAGGTCTCACCGCGGTCGGTTGCTGCTGCTGCCGGTGCTCACTGCGGCGCAGGGCGCGCTGGGATGGTACATGGTGAAAAGCGGACTCGAGGTGCGCACCGATGTGAGTCCGTATCGGCTCACCGCGCACCTCGGCATGGCCTTGATCATCTATCTCGTGTGCATCTGGACCGCGTTGGGGCTGGGCACCCGCACCGTTTCCCCGCAGCGCACGCCGCCGTCGGTGCGTCGATGGATCTGGGCCGGCCTGACACTCACCATCGTCACGCTGCTTTCCGGCGGCTTCGTGGCCGGACTCGATGCCGGAAAGATCTTCAACACGTTCCCGTTGATGGGCGGACACGTCGTACCACCCGGCTACGTCCTGCCAAACGCCCGGTGGCGGAACCCGTTCGAGAACCCCATCGCCGCGCAGTTTCATCATCGCGTCCTCGCTCTCACCACGGCCACACTGCTGCTCAGCGTGCCGATCGTCGTCGGGGTGCTGCATCAGGTCACGGCACTCGCGGTGCTCACGGCGATGCTGGTCGCCAGCCATCGCACATGAAGTTCATCACCATCATCGAGCCGTTTCGCATCAGGACCGTCGAACCGCTCCGATAAACCACCCACGCACTTCGTGACGCCGCCAAGCGCCGCGCCGACGTTTACCGGAACGCCGTCACCGCGTCCAGACGGCGATGATGCCACACGTTCCTTCACGGACGCCACGCCCCAGCAGGTCGACCGGAACGTTGATCGCGGAGTTGTAGGCCTCGATCGCGATCACGTCGCTCGGCGACACGAGATCGTCGACGGTGGCCTCGCGAATCATGATGCCATTGAGGAGGACCTCGGATTGGCATCCCTTGCGCCCGCGAATAGAACCGGCGTTCGCACCGGTGCCAACGACAGTGAAACCATTACGGCCGTAGAACAAGGAACTCACCCGTCCGCCAGCAGCGCGCTCGAGTTCCTCCTGGCGGATGAAGACGCCGTTGTACAGCCGTCGACGACGCTCGAATTCGGCCAGCGCCGCCGTGGACCAGCGAGTCGCCCGCACGGTGACTTTCGCGAGCCGCTGACCCATCGGCTTCATCCACAGTTCGAGGCGCGCTGGCGGCGCGGAGTCGGTGACCGAGACCTTGCCGAACGCCGGAGTAAATCCGAGGCGCCGTGCGCGAACCACATATGCGCCGGGGCTCGCGTCGGTAATGTCGAATCCTCCCGCGGTGTCCGTTCGTGCCGTCAGGTCGGTGCCGAGCAATGCGATATCCGCATCGGCGACCACGTCGCCCAGTGAATCGAAGACGATGCCGCGCACGGTGCGTGCATCGCGAAGAGCGCGAATCGAGTGAGCTGCTTCGCGCTCCGCAGCATCGGCGGCGGCGAGGATCGCGCTGTCGGCTTCTGCCAGCCTCTCAGCGCCGTCGAGTGGCTGCAGCGTGACGCGCAACGACACCGACACGGCCGGCGCCACCGACGCCGCAGCGGTCAGCGAGCGGTAGCCCGCGAGGTGCACGCCAAGCATGATCGGTCCGGGCGTGACGTCGACAAGGGAGAAGGCGCCCGCGCTATCGGTGCGGCCCAGCATCGCCCAGGACGAGTCACCTGACGTCGCCCGCCCGCTCGTGAGCCGAATCAGCGCACCCGGTATCGGACGCCCGGCGGTGTCCAGCACAACGCCGGTCACAGTCGCGCTGCGCGATTGCGCCGCGACGGAAGCGCTGCTGAGCACCAACCCCAGCGTGAGGACCGACAGCACAGTTCGCATTCTGGTTTGGGCTGAATCGGCGTCCTGGTCCGGCGAGCTGACGCTGGAGTGTGCGAAAGAAAGCGGCAAGAGCGACCGGTACAGGGATCAGCACCCGGCCCGCTGAACCGTCACGGTGCACTCAACCGCCGTCAGTTGTGCCCTTGTGGTGACAGTGCAATCAATCGCAGCATCCCGCGCGGCAGCTTGCGCCTTCTGCGTTGCGTGCACTGTCACCGAAGTGCCCTCGTTTCCAGTTACTCGGGGGGCGTCGGAAAGTTCGTCTCGAACCACGCCTGCCACACCGGCGTCTCGCGCGCGACTGTCGCCTCGGCCTGATCACCGTACGCATAGACGTTCATCGCCACCATGCCCTGGCCACCGGGATAGGTCGTGGCGCCGATCGCGACAATGCCTGGCCCCGGTGTCTCCAGACGAAGCAGGGCGTCGTACGGATTCTCCGTCAGATACTCAACCACGCCGCCGAGCGGTGACACACCTGCGGGCGTCATCCAGCGCTGTCCGACGCTCAATCCCTTCAGTCCCAGGCCCGTCGTCAGTGCGTCCCACGACTCCGCTTCCGTCGTCGCGACGGGAGCGGTGACTTGCATGAGCGCTGAACGTTGGCCGCGGAAGTGCTTGAGATAGACCCGCAGAATCGCGAGGAAACCAGACCACCCATGCATCGCGCTTTCCAGCTGGTCGTCCCACTCGTCCGTACTGGCGAAGAGGCTGTGCACAATGCGGATCAGGCAGGTGCCGCCTGCACGCGCTTCGACGATCCACTCTGTCGCGCCGGGCTGTGATCCAGCCCACCCCTCATTCCACACGGCATACATCCGCGGCGGATCCCATGCCGTGATCGCAGCGTGTGGTTCAATGCCGGGGCCGAATTTGTACGTCAGCGCGACGGGTTTCCCGTCGCGCGCTTCGAACTCCGTCGGCACGAACCACGCCGACACCCCCGGCCCGGTTGCGATGGCCTGCCAGACTTCCTCCGGCGTGCCGTGGACCTCGAATTCAACTTCGACTGAACGGCGGCCGTTCGCATCGTGCTTGACGCTCATGCTGTCTCCCTGGGCTCGTCCTGCGGGGGTGAAGGGTGTGCCACAACCACCAGCCGATGCATGCGGCCGCCGGGCGTGGATGCATCGTGGTACTTCGTCACGAGTGTCGCGATGGCTTCCGTGAGCTCCTTGGTGAATGCAGCGCGGTCCGTCGGCGACCGGAAGCGGATCTCGGTGTCCACTGACAGGGTCGCGAGGCGTTTGCCTGTCTCCGACGCGCGACGTACGAGGTCTCCCACCTCGCGGACAACCCGTGCGCCCAACGCGATGAGATAGCTCGCGGACAGTCGATCGACGTTCCGTTTCGGATCCACCGCGACACGTCCCATGGCGGTCGGCGAGACGACGTAGGATGCGGCCGACGCGACGAGCAACCGCTCGGTGATGCCGCCCCACATGCGCTCCTTCGAAAGCCGCACCAGCCCGTGCGCCTCCAGTGCGCGCAGGTGATAGTTGACCTTCTGCCGGGTGAGGCCGACGCGCGCGCCGAGCGTCGCCGCCGAGGCGGGTGCGACCAGCTCGGAGAGGAGCCGGCTCCGCATGGGCTCCAGGGCGACCGTCGCGGCGGCGGGATCATCGATGACCTGAATGTCGAGCATGAGGCTACGTTATGCTTGACAAGAAACCTTGTCAATAGGCAGTTTCGGCCCCCGGTACCCCCGAGTGCCTCCGGAGCAGCATGCACTGGCACCCCGACGGTGCCGACGACGTAGGGCCCACTGCCTCCAACAACGAGCGCCTCGTGATCGCCGCCCTGACCGCCGTCGTCGCACTCGCGATCGTGGCCTCCACCGCCACCGCCCAGGACGCAGTTTTGTCCAGGGTCTCCACCCGTCTCTCCGCCATGCAGCCCGAACTGGTCGCCTTCCGGCGTGACCTGCATCGCCATCCCGAGGCCTCCGGCGACGAAGTGCGCACCGCGCAACGCGTCGCCGACCGGCTTCGGACGCTGGGGCTGCAGGTACGCACAGGCATCGGCGGCCACGGCGTGGTTGGTGTCCTTCGCGGCGGCAAGCCGGGACCGGTTGTGGCGTATCGCGCCGACATGGATGCGGTGCGGACGAACGATCCCGATCCCGTCGCGTTTCGGTCCACGACACCGGGCGTCCGACACATCTGCGGCCACGACCTCCACACCACCATCGGCCTTGCACTCGCGAGCGCGTTGCACGCGGTGCGCCGGGAAGTTCCGGGAACGGTCGTGTTCATCTTCCAGCCCGCCGAAGAGCGCGCCACGGGCGCCAACGCGATGCTTGCCGCCGGCGTGCTCGACGATCCGACGCCGGTCGCGATCTACGGGCTCCACACGGCGCCGCTGAATGTCGGCCAGCTGGCGACGGTATCGGGTGATCTGATGAGTGGGCGCGATGCCTTCCGGATCGCGCTCAGTGGCACCGGCGATCGGGCCGCGGCGGCTCGCGCGATCTCGCAGATACTCGCCTCGCTCGGCACCATTGCGCGCGCACAGTTCCTCGCGCCGGCGCCGCGCGACATGATCATGCTCGAGTCCTACAGTGACACGAACACGGGTGGTGCCCGCGTGCTCCTTGGCACGATCATGGCAACATCGCTGAGCCGCCCGCGTGTGATGGCTGCAATGGCAGCCATTCGCGCCATGGAAACCCCGGACGTCGCGGTGACCGTGAACCATCAAGTGAAGGTGACGGCTGGCGTCACGAACGACGCGGCCCTCACGCAACGCGCCGTCGCTGCCGTGGCCGGTGTGCTCGGGCCAGGGGCGACGATCGAGATGACGCAGATCATCCCGGCCTTCAGCGAAGACTTCGGCGCGTTCCAGGATCGCGTGCCAGGCGTGTTCTTCTTTCTCGGTGTGAGCAACCCGGCGAAGGGCACCGTGGGCATGCCGCATGCGGCCGACTACGTGGCCGACGAAAGTGCGATCCAGATTGGCGCGCGCGCGATGGCGGCGGTGATCCTCGAGCGTTTGCGCCGGTAGATCAGATCCCCGTGTGGTCGGCCATTCCGCCCGGCGTGCACTGGCTGCACCTTGTCTCGGGCTGGCACAACGGCACAATGCCGCTCACACGGCTCGCACCACCGAAACCCGCACTTCCATGACGACTCTGACGGTACGAATCGGTTCGGCGGTCTTCGCAGCAACGTTCGAGAGTGAACGTGCACCACGCACGACCGCTGCCTTCCACTCGCGCCTCCCCTTCGAGGGACAACTCGTCCAGGCTCGCTGGAGCGGTGAAGCGGGATGGGTACCACTCGGCGACTATGATCTGGGTGTGGGATACGAAAACGCCACGAGTCACCCCGCGCCTGGCCAGGTCCTCTGGCACCCGGCCGGTGTCAGCGAGGCCGAACTCCTCGTGCCGTATGGCGCGACGTGCTTTGCCAGCCGGGTCGGCCAGCTGGCGGGCAACCATTTCCTGACGATCCATGATGATCGCGGGGCGCTTGCCGAGATTGGCCGCAGGCTGCTTCACGATGGTGCACAGCAGATCCGGTTCGAGATGTCTGGCTGACGTTCACGGACAGTGCACGCAGACCTCGATTGCGCGCAGTGTCACCATCCTGCGCGAGAAGAAAGCGCGGCACTGGCACCGTCGCGCACTCGCATCAGCGTCGCCGCAGCACTGCGAGCGCCGAGTCGAGGCCCGCGTCACGACCAGCCCGCAGGTCGGCTGGCCGCAGGGGGACGTGCACGTGCACCGGTACTCCGCCACCTTCGAATCGCGAGCCATCATGGCGTGAATAGCGGCGCGCGCTGACCTGGAACGACATGCCGTCGCCAAGATCGAGCCTCCGCGGCTGACCGGTGGAGCCCCATGTGGTGTCGCCGACAATCGTCGCACGATGGTTGTCGAAGCACGGTGCCACGAAGTCTTCGCACGACGAGCCGCAACCGATGCCGCAGCCACGATCATGCCGAGCGTGTATCCCGCCAGCAGACGCGCGGGTGCGCTCGAATCACCCTGCAGCCCCATGTCGCGTCGCTGCCGGCGCTCCCGTCGCATCAGGTACAGCGTGAGCGCGAACGTCGCGACCGACGCTATGCCCCCCCACACGAGCTCCGCCAGGCGCCGCGGGGCCATCCCTTCCCAAGTCGACGCGGCGACGAGGATCAGCATGTAGGAGAGCAGGAAGAGCGTTACGCGAAGGATGGCGGCGGGCGTTCGGTGCAGGGCGAGCGAGCGGGTGTGCGCCGCCCCGCTCGTCACTCCGCAGACATCTGGCGCGTCGACGTCCGCGCCGGACGCCCGATGATCAGAAGCTGCCGCTCACGATCACTGCTCCATCGCTGGCGCGGTTCACGGTCACGCTCTTACCGGCCACGGACGTCGGCGCGACGGCGCCCACGAGATCGAGGCGCACCGCACCAAGGGCGCTGGCGGTCCCGGTGCCGATCTGCGTGCCACCGAGCCTGAACACCACTGTTGTGCCGGCGGGGATATTCTCCGCCTCGACCTGCAGCTCTCGCGGCGTACGTGAGTCGAACTTTGCCTTGCCCTTCGCAGCGCGATACGGTGCGCCTGCGGGCGCCGTGAGCGCGATCTCGATTCGCGTGGCGGTGCCGCCACCGCCTGAGCCGCGAGCCAGCAGCGGCTGTCCATCGATGCCGGAGACCGAGTTGTCGGCACAGCCGGCGAGCGAAGCAACAACGATCGCGATGGCCAAGCGGCGGGCGGTGCGAGTGTTGAACGTCATGAAACACCTCGTGTGGCATGGTGGAGTGGTCCAACGGTGTACGCCACTGAAAGGCACGGACGGTACCATCCGGCCGGGCCGAGGATCGTACGCCTCAACTGCTTCAGTGCCATGCGGTTGCGTGCGGAAGACCGCGCAACGGCACGCGTGTTCTGCGCGCCCCCATGAGTCGTTTCGATCCAGCGGTGTACCGGGACGTTCCAAGCGGCGTCGAGCACGGGATTGGAGGACGAGGCGGGCCACAGGTGCCGCGCGCTCAATGTTCGTACCCTCGTCGGGAGTACGTGAGGTCGGTGCGCCATGCACCGGCCCCGGCGCTGCCGTGGTATTTGACCGTGCGACGGTGTAGACTCGCCGCCATAGCAGCGTTATGGCATGATTCCACGACTTCAGCTTGCACGTCGCGATCCCCCAATGACCCGTTTTCTCCCATCCACGGCACGTCTCACTCTCGCACTCATCGCGTTCGCGCCAATCGTCCTCGAAGCGCAATCCGCCGCTCTTGCCCGCTACCGCATCGGTCCCGACACGCTGCGATACGCCGAACGTACGACCTCCCGTGTCACCATGCAGTCGCCGCGTGGCGAGATCGTGGTGCAGTCGGTGCACGACGCCGGTATCGGCCTTCGCGGCATCGGTGATGGGCGCGCCGAGGCCTGGTACGAGCGGCTGACCCTGCAGCAGCAAGGGCCAGGTCAGTCCAGCGTGTCGCCGTCGACGGCGGCGCTGCTCGGTCAGCGATACGTGCTCGGCGTGACAGCAACGGGACAGATGCAGACGCTGTCGGCGCCGGTGTTCCCGGCGCCCGTCGCCGCGATCACGGAGCTGTCGCGACAGTTCGACGATTTCTTCGTTGCGCTGCCTGCGAAGCCGCTCCGGCCTGGTGTGGTGTGGATGGACACGGTCGTGAGGAGCCGTGGAGCGCGTGCGGACAGCTCAATGCGCATGCGTCATGTGCGTTCCTATCGGGTGCAGCGCGACTCGACGATCAACGGTGTGCCTGCGGCCGTGATTGCCGTGGATCAGGTCATGCGCCTGGAGTCGACTGCGCCAATGCAGGGCAGGTTGCAGACGCGCACGGTGCTTGAGGGTGAGGAGCATGGCACGGCTGTGTTCGTTCCCTCCCGCGGCGAGCTTGTGTCGCGCGAACGTCGCGGCACGATGTCGGGACAGCTGACAATTTCCGGCGGGTCGCAGCCGGCGGCGATTCCCGAGAGGTACGAGCACACCAGCACGCTCAAGCTGCAGACTGCTGCGCGTTAGTTCAGGCGCGCACGCGCGTGTGCGGCAATCGGGGCGACCACTCACGTGCATGGGACTGCACTGGCGTACAGCGACAAACGTGTGGATGGACCGGCCGCACGCAGTTCGTTCGCGACGATGCTGCGCGTCTCGCTCCACCTGCACGATCCGACACGCCCTGGCAGACCCATCGGTCTACGAGCGCGTTTCATGATCACCGACGTGCTGGCGCTATGCGCAACGTGCGCGTGATTGCAGCTGCGCGGCGCCGAGCCGCCGCGCCGGTCCACCCAGTACACTTCTCAATTCGCCCGCGTTCGCGACCTCAGAGCCGCGCGGTCGCTGCGACTTGCCCTGTCATCGGTGCCGTCAGGTCCCTGTCATGATCTGCAGGGCCGGACTCCATCTCGGGCGGTTCATTCATCAGAAATGGTGCGATTACGAACAGCGACGTTTCGTCAAAGGTCCACAGGGAGCGCGACAATGAGCGACGTGCAGAATGCAGACATCATGCGGAGCTATCTCGATTCACTCGGCAAGGGGGACATGGACGCGGTGGGGAAGCTCCTGGCCGACGATGTGATCTGGCATCAGCCCGGTGGGAGCCATCTGTCCGGCGTCCACAAGGGCAAGGCTGCCATGTTTACGCATCTTGGAAAGTTCATGGAGCTGAGTGGCAATACGTTCCGCGTGTCTGACGTCGGAGCCGTCATGGCCAATGCGGACATGGTCACAGCGACCCTGCATTTCACGGCCGAGCGTCCTGGTCGTACGCTGTCGATGGACGGTGTGGACACCATGCGGATCGTGGATGGCAAGATTCAGGAAGTCTGGGTGTTTTCAGGCGATCAGCCGGCAGAGGATGCCTTCTGGCTCTAGCAGTCACGCCCGGACGGGGTCCGCACAGGCGCTCGACCGCGTTGATCGCGGGTGCGGAGCCTGAGCGTGCGCTCGCGGCCTTGCATGAAAGCGCTGGCCCATGATCCCACGCCTCATGCAGCGTTCAGCGAGGCTAGTGGATCACGGGCTTGCGTCACCCGCGGCGGCCGGGCCCACGGTCCGTTGCTCAGGCGAATGCGGCCCCACTGGCGTCACGGTCGGGAACACCGTCATGCCATTCCGGATCGACGCTGGGACGAAGGTGCGCGACTGACCTCGCAGAAATCGCGCGACGCGCAGGAGCTCTGAGCGTCGGATTTGGTAGCGACCGTTGTCGCGGACCAGCGCTTCTGCTCCCGACCTCTGCTCAGTCCGCCCACGCCCCGTGGAACGCCAGTAACAACGCGAAAAATCCAGCCGCCGTCAGCCCCGTCGCGAGGAGCCCCGGCTTGGAACCGATCCGGCCACCCGCGTAGAGCGCCGCGCCACGCGGCCTGCTGAACGGCGCAACATCCGCCCGCACGGACAACGCGACGTAGTCATGCAGGTTGATCGCGACATCGCCAACCATGATCGCCGTCGTGTTGCCGCGACGGAGGCGCCCACCCGTCACGCCCGCCCCGACATCCATGCGGAGGCCCTTGGAAGTCAGCCAGCGTCGGTATCGCCCTTTTGCGCCGAGGCGCGCGGCGTTCGCATCGACACAGAGAATCGCCGTCGCGCCGATCGCGGTCCGTGTCCCGAGATTCTTCATCACGCCAAGTTCGAAGGTGCCGATGTTGCCAAAGGCGTTCTCGCGGATGACGTCCTGCCTGGGACCCGTTCGCGCAGACGACGGTGCCGATGCCTCGCAGCGGCGGGCGTCAACCCCGCGTTGGGGTGTGCCTGCCCCACGCATCGGAGCAGGCGCACCACACTGCGCGCAGCCGTGCGTTGTCGTTACTCCTCGATCCGGACCTCAATCGCGATGCCACCGACCACACGCCCGCGGTGATCGAGCTGCACGAAATCGAGCACTCCCTTGGCGCCGGCGGCCACGCCCCGCGGCACCGCGATCCGCAGCCCCAGTGGCACCGAGCCAACCGTGATCGGCATCCGTAGCCGCGCGCGCGAACCGTTCCGGAACCGGACCAGGGAGGTCTCATCGAAGTCCGCGGCACTTCCCGCGTCATCTCGCGCGACGTGATCCGCGGGATGCCCGCAGTCGAGCAACTCGGCAGCATCGAACGGTCGTTCCGGGAGCAGGCTGCGCCGCGGCACGATCTCCGCAACGAGTTTCTCCAACCCTTCGGGACGACGGAGCTCAAACGTCGACGCAATTCCGAGCTTCAGTGCACCGGTCACGAACGGGATGATGAACAAGCCACCACGCTTCGCGCGCACGATGGTGAGGTTCTTCTGCGCCAGGTTGCCGTGTTCCCAGACATGGCGCCCGGCGATCGGTCGATCGCCGCGTGCAAGCACGGTCGCGAGCCAGCAGGCGTGTGCCCCCGCTGGCGGCACGAGTGCCGCAGGCCAGCGCGCGGTCACGACGCGGGTCTGTCCCGCTGCCAGGTCGAATCCGCCGGTCGCCGCAATCGGTGGCAGGAAATCAGCGGGATATGTGAACTGCACGCCGGCGAACTGACGGATCTGAAACGCGACCATGAAATGTCCTGCCGCGCCGGCGCCCTGATTGCGCACTCGTGCGTAGAAGTAGTTATCACGGCCGGCGATCGGCGACTGATGCACCGTTCCGCCATCATCGCGATTCCGAATCCAGAGATCCGGCGAGTCCCAGAATCGGCCGTTCCACTGCTCGGCTCCGGTGTGCGCAGGATCGTCGCGGAGCCACAGATCCGGACCGGGCGACGGATCGCTGAGTCCGTACACGAAGCGATGGAAGGCGTCGACGACATCGGGGTTGCCGGACTTCACCAGCAGGTGCGCCTCGAGATCGAGCGTCGTCACAGGCCGGCTGCGCCGCGTCCGGTAAAATTCCGACATCCACGAGGTGAGCGCGACCGGATTGTGCATGGCCGCGATGCCGCTGAAGACAGATTCACCGCCGGCATACGCGTTGCCTGAAGTCACACGCGACCAGGGATTCCGGTTGCACAGCACACGCGGCGGCGATGCGAAGTTCAGTGGCGTTGCGCCTGCACTACCGTTGTCGTGGTACGTGTTCCACCCCTCGTCAAACCATCCGTCAGCCTGCGTTGCTGGCCGAACCGCGCGACCCCACCACGAGTGGTATGCCTCGTGGCGCAATGCACTCACGCCGGACGTGCATCCGCCATCGTACTCCATGCCGCCTTGCTGGATGAACGCCACGAAGCGGGCTCCATGACTGTATGGTCCCATCGCCGTGTCGTTCTCGATCAGCCAGTTGCGGAGATTCGCAGCCTGCGTATTGAGAACGACCGCGGCGTTGCTGGCCAGTTTCCACGCCTCGATCGAGACCGTCGTGCCGGACGGCAACGCGGCGCTGGTCACCGTTTGTGTCAGTGCGTCGGCCGCGCGTAACTCGAACAGGGTCGACATCGCAGTACTTTCCGGCGGAAACGCGGCGCGCCAGTGATTGACCGCGATCTGCGTCAGTGCGCCGTTCGTGATCAGCGTGTGCGGAATCGCTGTCCCGATCACCTGGATCTCAATGGAGATCGCGTACTGATCCCAGATCATGTTCGCCGGCACCCACGATTCCAGATAGCGCGCCGCGAACAGGTCGGTGAACCCACCGTTCCACGCGAGTCGCGGGCCGGCGGTCCAGGCGAGTCCGGGCGGATAGCCTCCGCCGGCAGGTGAGAGAGGGAGTCCCACGCCGTAGGTGAGGCGCAGCGTGTGCGAGGAACCGGCGGCGAGCACCGTATCCAGCACACGCATTTCGGCGCCGGCACCGCCGCCGAGGTCGCGAGTGAGGACCTGCGCAACTGGCAACGATGCGCCGTCCAGCCACACACCGGTAATCGGCTGACGCAGGTCGAAGGTCGGTCGGCCCGCCGTCGGGCCGACGATGAAGCTGATGGTCGCGTCGCCGGTGGCGGTCGCGCTCGCCCCGTCAAAGACGAGGCGAGCGTCGATCGTCTGCAGATCCACCGGGACAACCGTGATGCCACCAACCGCGACGGCCGGTGGCGCGAGATCGAAGTTGGTGGCCACGGGATTCTCCTTACTTCCGACGACGCGGCTTCGCGCCCGTCTGCGACTTCGCAGCGGTCTTCTTGGCAGACTTGCGAGCTGGCCCACGCTTCGCCGCAGCCGGAGTACCGGTGCCGCGACGCGCACCATCACGCGCCGCACCACGGCCACTCGCGAGATCCGCGAACGCCTGCGCCGTCCTGCTGTCGCTGATCGAGCTTCCGTCGCCCGTCGCCGCTGCGGCGCGCGCACCGGCACGTCCGCCCGACGTCATCCGTGCCACCCGCTCGACCGCGTCGGTGAGATGGTCCGCCTTGCCATCGAGCGCGACCCACATGCCGACATGCGGATGCAGTGCCAGCGCTGCGGCTTCGTTGTCGGCATCCGTCTTCGGGTAGTCGACGAAGAGTTCGGTCTTGCCGCGCACGTACACCGGCATGCCTTGTGCCGACCATGCGACAGACACGGCGATCTTGTGCCGGCCGGTCCGCTCGAAGGCAAAGCCGGCCGTGCTCCAGAACGCACGGTAGCTGGACGTGAGCGATGCGCCTGGCGCGAGCGGCTTCAGTGCGACATCGTCGCAAATGATGGCGAACGCGCGTACCGGCGTGACACGACCGCGGCTGTCGGTGACTTCCATCGTCGCGAACGTCCCTTCGAGGCTGATGTCGTTCGGGATCATCAGGTCCTGGTCCGAATTGTTCGTCAACGTCCAGCTCACCATCACCGGCTGCCCGAGCGCCGGCCTCGCCGTGTCGACGGACACCGTGAGTGAGACTTCCGACGGATCGAATGGTTCGTAGTCGGAGGCCTGCGGCGACGTGCCGCCGAACCAGGAAGCAAACGGCCAGCCGCCGGGACGCACGATGGGATCGGGCATGTGCGCGAGATGATTCCGCACGGTCGTGTTGAACCCGAGGTTGATCTGATCGGGAAACACGCCTGGCGCCCCGGTCGCCGGACCGCCAAGCACATCGGCCACACTTGGCGTCGTCGTCATGATCGAGTTGTCGGCGACGGTCTCGTTCTCCTGATGGATCTGGTTGAACGCGTGCGTCACTTCATGACACGCCGACCGAAGGAAGGCGCGTGGCACATTCCGCTGCTGCTGGTTGGCCGCGGTGCCGAAGTTGGAGGAGTTGCTCGAAGGGTAGCCGTCGTGCGAGAAGCTGGCCGAGCCTTCCCGGGGAACATTGATCTGGTCGTACATCACACCGCGCGAACAACCCATCGTCGCCGGAACGACAATCAGGTGCGTGCGCCACTCTGTATCGAGGTTCGTCGCAGGATTGCGCACGTTGAGCATCAGCGCGTGCAGATTGGCGGACGACCAGCAGGCGGTCGCGTTCACGCCGGCGGGCACGGGCACGTTGACCTGATCCTGCACCACCGTGAGCTGCCAGCCAGCCTTCGCGAAGACCGTGTCGAAGAACTCGGTGCCCGTACCTGAAGGATGCGGGACCGGTGCCGGTCGCACGGCGCCCGCAAGCGTGTCGATCTCGAGCACCGCGCGGCGCATGAACGACGAGACCCAGACGAGTTCGACGGTGCCCTTCTTCACACCGCCCTCGAACATGTCGCCGGTGTAGTACGGCCCGTTGTTGAACGGCGACAGCGGATCCGGGGATGCGCTCAGCACGAAGCGCAGTGTGCGACTGGCGGACGCAGGAAACGATCCCTGAAACGACCCTGCTGGCGGATGTGTGTAGTCGAACTGTTCGACGTCGATCGTCACACGGCAGGAGCCGACCGCGAACGCTGGCACCAAGAGCCTGATTCCCTTCAGGTAGGAGTGGTACCGCGCCCTCGGATAGATCGGAATGCGCCGCTTTCGGAACAGGAGCAACTCGCTCGCCAGTTCGCCCGTGAGGACACCGGATGCATTGGCGGCCGGGCTGAGCACGGGACCCGCTGTGCTGCCGATCGTGATCGGCGGAAACGGAACGAGCGGGGGGAATACCAGCGGCTGCCGATAGAGATCGCCGCTGAAGATCAGGTTGTCTGCGCCGCCGGCGGGCGCACCGCGGTCCACGCGCAGTGTACCGACCAGGCTGCGTGCGCCAGTGGGCGTGACGGTGAGCATCCAGCAGCCGTTTGGTACGGTGTGCGTACAGCGCCTGAACGGCGGAAACACCGGCTCGAGCGGCAGTCGCCCGAATCCCGGAGGCGGCACTTTCGTGCCCTCTCCCGCATCGTCGTTGTCGCTCGCGGCCAGCGCGTCGTCGTGAGAATGGACAGGGCTGGCGATCGGAATCGTTGCTGATCCCGCGGCCATGGCGATCGGTCCATCGTCACGAACCGTCTTCGGAGAGTCACAGTTGCACATGTCGGGCCTCGTGGAGTGGGGTCGTCTTCAGGAGAAGGGGACGTGGGCGCCGGACGTCAGTCGCCGGCGCAGCTGAGTGGTGCAGCGGTTCTGTGAGTGGATGGGCAGTGTCAGCGTGTGTCCTCCATGCGCTCGTAGGTGATGGTGCCACTCTTCGGGATGTCGATGCGCAGCCGGTTCCCGTCCACCCGCATCGCGTACTCGACCATTTCGTCGGTGGCGGTACTGATCACGACCGTGTGCGCATCCTGCACCCGGTAGATGCCGGCGTCCCACCAGATCATCATCTGGCCCGGTGCCTTGGCAGTACGGTACGTGTCGGCCGCAAACGAGATTTCAGCGGGATACTCCCTGAAGGCATCGCTGTCGCTGGTCTTGCGCCAGCGGCCTTTGATGTCGGGGACGGTTGCTGTGGGGCGTGTGCGCTTCGGGATACGAACCTCCGTGCGTGGTGCGTGGTGAGTGCCTGTCGGCGGCGCTGGCGCGCCACGTGCTTCCACACCTGTGCCTGGAGTGCCGTGCGTCCGCATCGCGTCGCGCGATCCGCGCGCCGTCGTCACGGGGCACACCATCAGGCGACTCGCCTGCAATCCGGGAGCACTCTAATTCAACTTCGGACACCATCTGTCAATACGGCGGCAACACTGGGTGCGACTTCGTGTACATGAGCCTGCAGCAAAGCATGCACGACAGCGGCGCGGAGATCTCAGGCGACCGTCGCACCAATGCGCGCACTGCATTTCTGCTCGCGCCAGGTGCCATCGCTGAACCGCACAGCACGCTGCGTCACACGGACAACCATCTTCCGCCGACGCTCGCTCTGCTCGCCTCTGCGACCCGGTGAACTGCAGCATCGACACATGCGGAAAACGTCAGTGCGCCGGATCCAGTCGAACCAAACGCACGATGTGCCGCGACACTCTCACTCCCGTCTCAGGCCTGCGCTTTCGAGCAGATGAGTTTGCAAAGACAACTCTTCGATCGCGGTTCCCGATGCGGGGCTGGTCAGATGTGACCACGTGTGCAACGGCGGCGCGCAGCGTTCCCGGGATCACGACTCCACGGCGGAAGTGGAGCGAAGCGCAGAGGCCGCGCGTGGTGTTGGCGGCGTGGCGCGCGGCCGCCGAGATGGCCCGCGAGGATCCGAGTGGTCGCCGCGAGGCGGCCAGCCTGCATGCGGAGATGCAGCGCCTGCGTGCGGTCGTGCGCGAGCTGCGTCGGTGAGCGCAGGCGTGTGTCGACCGGTTCGTACAGTCGTTCGTACAGATGTTCGTGCAGTGGTACGCCAACGAGCGTCAGCACCGCGCGCTTCGCGTCGTGACACCGAGAATCGGCACACCGCCTCCCGTGGTCGATCTGACCGGTGATCGGTCCACGGAAACGCAATGAATTCAGCGACGACCGCCGCTCCCGGCAAACCCCGGCCGACCGATCGGCGACGAACCCGTGAACACCGTCTCTGTCAGCTACTCCGGGCGTGACTGCGCCAGAGTGCGCCGCGCGTCCTGCACCGCGACGTCGAGCGCCGACGCGGCATCCGTCGCAATCGTGGGCGTCACGCCAACCTGCTCCCACTCGGCACCGGTCACCGGATCTGACACCCGCGTATACGACACCGAGAACCGGAATCCATACCCGACATCGATGATCTGATTCATGTGCCCCGCACCGGCGGTGCGCTCGCCGACGATCGTTGCGCGCCCCTTGTTGCGCAGCACGAATGCGAACTCCTCGGCCGCCGACGCGGAGAAGCGACTCGTCAGGACGTAGAGTGGCACCGCGGTCCGCCGCGGTCCGGTGACGTTGACAACGCTGGTCAGGATCGTGTCGCTGCCGTCCGTGCGGTCGCGCACACGAATCGTCGGCACCGGCGTTGCCGGGAGGAAGTGACTGAACAACATGTGGCTCATTTCGCCGCTTCCACCACCGTTGCGCCGGACATCGATGATGATCGCGTCGGTGCGCTCCAGCAGACGCAACGCATCACCGATCGCCGCATCAGCGCCCGGCGCACCCTCGAAGGCGGCGACGTCGAGATAGCCGATGTTGCCGTCGAGCACCTCGACCTTGCGGAGTCCGAAGTTGCGTCGTGCAGCACTGGCCGCATCCGGCCCATGCATGACGACAACACGCGGCTCAGCACCACCTCCGGGCGGCGGCGTTGGCACGCCGCCAGGCGTCGCCATCGGCGGGCCAACTGCCGCGGCGCCGCCGGGAGCTGGCCCCTGCATGATGACGACTTGCGGGCCGCTGCCGGGATCACCCGGCGTCGCCACTCCCGCCGGCGGCCGCGGTGCGATCAGCACGAGATGCTTGTCATGGTTGATCGATCGCAGGTCGCCGGTGACCGCGGAGGCAAAACGCGCCGCATGCGTCAGTGAGTCGTAGGCGTGCGCCGACTGCCTCGCCGAGAGCCGCGTTGCAATCATCCGCCCCGTGTCGGCGTCGACGTACGTGCTGCGAAGCACCGTGCGGACCGAGTCGAGCACCGCGGTGCGGGCCTTCACCGACAAGCCGGCCGGTGGTACCGGCTGGGCGGCGGCGGGTACGACCGTCGCCAGCATGCCGACGAGGGCGAGGAGCGAACAGCAGTGAGCGGCATGCATGGTCAGACTCCAAAAGGTCTGTGACGCGGCGGGAGACACCGCACCGAGCGGGGATCGACTATGTATACCTTATTCCCGCTAAGAAGTTTCAACGACTCGGCAGAACTCACGAAGATCGCATCACTTGTATGGGATTCGACCCATCCTATTGTATACTTTCAGAATGCCATCTCGTCGCGCAGGAGTCACACCACAGTCCGCGGCTCAGGAGTTGGACGCCTATGCCCAGCTGCTGCAGCTGGTCGTCCGAGGCGACCTCGCCCCCGGAGCCCGGCTCACGGAACCTGCTGTGGCGCTCCGGCTGGGGCTCAGCCGGACACCCGTGCGGGAAGCGATGCAACGGCTGCAGCTCGAGGGACTGCTGGTGCCTGCCGGCGGCGGAGAGCGCCCGCGGGTAGCAGTGGCGCCCCTCGACATCGACGAGGCCCGCGCCGTCTACCAGACCACCGGGCTGCTCGAAGGGGCGGGCGCGCGAGCCGTGACCGAGTGGACCGCGATCAGGCGCCGCACGCTCGCGACAGCGCTGCGCGTCGCCGATGAGGAGTTCCGCGACATTGCACGTTCGAAAGCGCCTGATCCGGCGCTGCTCTTCGCGAAACACCACGCGTTCCATCAGCGGATCGTCGATGAGACGGCGACCTCGGTCTCGCGCGCGCTGCTGCACTCGCTCGGCCCGCGCCTCGCCCGGTACGAGTGGTTTCACGGGCCGTTGCTGCAGCTGGCCGGCCTGCCCTTTGCGCCAACGTATGACGAACACCACGCGATCGTGATTGCGGTGCGCAGCGGCACCGCGGATGACGTGGAGACCGCCATCCGCACGAACTGGACGAACGCGGCCGAACGACTCGCGGAAGCGATCAGGCGGGCGCGCGCGGCGATCGGCGGCGGGTGATGGCTTGCGCTGCGTCGCGCTCAGGTCGCGGCGGGCCGATGCCTGCGGGCCGCGACGAGGGCACGATACGCCAGCACTGCACCACCCACGATCCCGACCGGAACGAGCACAGTCGCCGCGGCGTGCACCGGGCCAACCGTCGGCCACCGCACCCCGATGCCACGCAGTGCCCACGCGACCACCAATGGAAAGACCCAGATCCCGCGTGATGCCATCGCCCAGCCGAGCACCGTCGCCACCACCATCATCGTCACCGACCACGTGGACTCCGCGATGCCGAAGCCGGTCCATCCCGTGACGTGCGCGTACTGGAAGGTGTTGGCGATGATCGCCACCGAGATCCACGCCAGGTAGACGTGGAACGGCCACGCCACGCACAGCCGGTCGGTCCACGTGCCCGCAGCGACCACCGGCGCGACGCGGCCTGCGACCATCACCAGTGACACGAGCAGCGCCAGCATCACGAGCATCGCGAGTCCGTACTGCTCGAACGAGAAGACGCTGATCCACGCCACGTTGAGCACCGACGTGATGGGCCACCACTCACCAAGGATGCGTCCGGCGCGCGTGGCGTCATCGCCGGGGAGCGCCTGACGCACAGTGAAGGCCGTGAGCCCGAGATAGATCAGGCTCCAGATGCCGAAGACGTAGTTGGCGGGAAGGAAGAGCGAGAGCGAGGCGGGCCGGTTGGCCAGGACGCCAATGGACACGCCGCTCAGTGCGCCGCTGGCCGCCAGTCCGTTGAGCCCGACGAGGGCGACGAGCACGAGGACGTTGGCGACCTTTCGCACGGCTGCGCTCACCGGGGGGTTGGAGGAGGGAGTGAGACGGGCGCGTTCGGGAAGTGGGCGTGACAGACGATGCGGGCGAATGTAGCACGCGGGTGTTCAGGCTGGAGCGCGCATTCCCGATCAGGTTCAGCCGGTGGATCGGGCAGTGAGCGCAGCAGCAACCGCCACCGCGTGGCGCAGTTGCGTGCCGGTCAGGGGTACGCCACCACCTGGTACGCCAACACTGCCGCGAGCTGCGACGCCGTCGGCACGAAGCCGTTCTTTCCGCTCGCCTTGCGCGCATTGAACTGCACGCCGATCGTGCTGCCGGCCGCTGCAGTGGTCGATCGCGCGACCGTCAGCCAGGTGCCAGTGCTCAGCGGTGTGATCACGCCGCTGTTCACCGGCTGCGTGCCAGGTGGCACGGTCGTGGCGACGTAGTTCACGTCGAATTCCGCCGGCTTTCTCGACAACCGCACCTGCAGTTGCCAGCCCCGGTTGCCGCGCGCCACGACGGAGCCGACGTAACACGCGCCCGGCGAACAGAGCACACCACTCTGCGAGTTCTGCACCAGCGTCGGTTGCGCCGGAGAAAAGACGAAGACAACGCCAACGGTCGTCTCCAGGCGGTTGGTGCGGACCTGCGGCGACGACTGCGCCACTGCTTGCGACGTGGCCAGCGTACACGCAGCGCCCAGCATCAGGCAGTGCAGCGTCCGCCAATATCCGAATCGCATCACTTGGCTGCCAGCGTGAAGGTGAGCGTCAGGTTGTAGGCGCCGCTGCGATCCGTCTCGTACGTCCAGCGCGACGCGAAGAAGACATCCTGTGTCCACGCGGCGTTCGCCGGCTGCGACCCGCTGAACGTGATGGTCCGGTTGGTTTCCGCGTTCGCGGCACTCACGTTCCGGGCGGTGTTGGTGAACACGTTCTGTGTCGTGCTCCACAGCGCGTCGGTGGCGGCCTTGGTGCCGGGCCCAGTGAAGGCGCCGCTGACCGTGACCGCAAAGTTCCGGTTGGCGGAGACCGCAAGCGCCACCTTGCCGCCATACGGCACGTACGTGGCGGAGGCTGCAGGCGTGCTCGAGGAACTGAACTGCGTCGACGTCAGCGTACCCGGTGCCGAGAGCGTGTTGGTCACGCTCAGCACCAGCACATCCTGGATGCGCATGCACAGCTGTGCGGTGACGGTGGTGGTACTCGACACCTGCGTGGTCGGCACTGCCGAGCATTGCGCGCTCGCGGGAACGGCACTGACCGCCAGCGCCAGCGCCGCGATGACGAGGCCACGCGCGAGGTTCCGCGCAAGCATGCGCGGTGCGCGAACGGAACGGCCATTCATTGCTGGCGCTCCTGGATTTTTGGCGCCGGTGCCTGGGGTTCGCCGGCCTGTGCGCCCACCGACGACGGACCTGCGGGTCGCGCGCTCGGGAATCGCAGCGGGCGCGGGTGCACGACGATCTGCACGGATGGCGCATCACCTTCGCGCACCGTGAAGGACGGCGCAGTTCCCTTCACCGCCAGCGGTTCACGGGCCTGCGAGAAGTCCACTGCGGTGCGATAGCGACCAGGCGGCAGCGCATCGAATCGCACGACACCGGGGCTCAGCACCCGCGCCACCCACACTCGGCCGCTCGTATCCGTGGCCGAGACAATGGCCGCAGCGAGATCGGAGACGGTGACCCGCAGGGAATCCTCGGCATCGACGCGCAGGATCGCATCCACCGCGGCCAGCGCCGTGATGGCGAGATCACCGCCGGTGGCCCCGGCACGCGTCACCTTTGCGATCATTCCGAGCGGCAGCGAACGCACGTCCACGGTCGGCACGTCGGCCGATGCGCCATCAAAGCGATACCGGCCATTCCGGTCCGTCACGACGCTCGCACCACCACGCCGGACGACGATGCCGGCCAGGCCCTGCTCCGATGCGGAGCGTGCACCGTCACCATCGGTGTCGGTGAAGATCACCCCGCTGGCGTGCCGGCGCCCACCCAGCCCGCGCAGCGCCATCGAGCGTTCGATACGTGCCACGTACGTCCATTGGCGGGCCTGCGCAGGCGTGAGCGTGTTCACGAAGTACAGCGGGTTGCGCTCCGCATCGAGGCTGACGGCGACGCCCAGCGGGAGCTCGGCGCCCAGCGTGCCGCGCGTCGTCGTGATCCACGCGCCGGGTGTCACGAAGCTCGTGACACGCGTGGCTGCGGCACCCGCGATGAGTCGCACGGCGCGCGTGGTGAGGAGGGGCACCTGCTCGAGGCTCGCGCCCATCTCGTACTGCCGCGGCGGATATCCGAGCGTCACCACCATCTGGCTGACCGCGCCCGTCACGCTCAGCACGCCGGCGCGACTGGATGCGCTCATCGAGCTGCCGTAACGCGACGCCGGCGCCCGGTCGACGATCGGTGCGGCGCTGCCGTCGCCAACGGTGACCGACCGCGTGCGGATGCCGTACGTGCCATCGACCGAGGCCGAGAATGGACCCACTTTGCTCTGCACCGCACCGTACACCGACTGATCGCCACTTCCAAACGCCCCGGAGAGGCTTCGCGTGGTGTAATCGAAGGCACGCGCACCAACGTTGACGGACAACGCGGAGGCCATTTGCGCCGTGGCGCCAAGGCTCCAGCCGCTGGACTGCACCGACCGGCTCGCCGCCGCCTCGTCACCGAGGCGCCACGCCGATGCGTTGACGCCGACCACCCTGCTCAGCTGTCGTGACGCCTGCAGCGACAGTTCGTTCGTGCCGCGTGCGAATGCCTGGCTCCCGCCGGCCGCGTGGGCAGCCCGGACGTCGAACATGCCGCGTGCCCCGCGCACCGAGGCGCTCGCACTGGCACCGAGGCCGCTGCCGCCGTCGAACCGTCGGTAGGCGAGTTCCGTGGCCACGCGACGATCGAGGAGCGATCCCATTTCCAGGCCGGCGCTCACCGCGTCGAGTGTGCGCGGGGCGCCGATTGGCCCAAGTGTCTCGCGCAGCGAGCTGGCGGAGCCGATCACGCGGGCCTCGCCCAGTCGCGCCGACACTTGGCCAGCCAACGATGTGGTGCCATACCGCACCGGGCCGCTGACGGGTCGCGTACCGATGAGGTTTGCACCCCAGCGCGGCTTCGTGATCTGGAACGACAGGCCCTGTCCACCGACGCTCGTGCCTGTGAGGTCAGTCAGCGTGCCGCCCACCGGACCAGCCGCCGCGCGCCACGTCGAGGTCCACGCGGCCAGCGACGCCGGCACCTGCGCCAGCCCCGTGCGGGCCAGCGCCATCTGTGAGGCACTGCCGGGCGTCGGCGCCGTGACGGCCAGCGCCGACACCTGAATCGACTCCGTGACATGGCCGTTGAGCTGGTAGATCGCACCCAGCGGCGTCCCCTCCCACGGGCCGCGCGCTGCCGAGGCACCGACGCGAAGCACCGCGCCGCCACCAGCCACCTCACGCATGGCGCTGCCACCCATCAGTTCCACCAGCAACTCGACACTCGCCAGCGCCCTGGCATGCGAGTACGCCGTCAGGCGCACAGGCAGGCTGCCACCACCCATGTCACGGGGAAGGAGAATGGAGAGCGTACGCTGGACCACGGCGCCCGGCGCCAGCGCAGTGACACCGTCACCGCCCTCGGCGCGCCATCCCTGCGGCAGTCCGGCGCGGACCGTTATCGTGTCCATGGCGTTGCCGAGGTTGATCAGGCGGTACCGTAGCGTGATCCGCTCGCCCGACCGGCCGGCGAGCAGCGACTCCTCGAGGGTGAGTTCGACGCGTCGCGAGGCACTCACGTCGAGCACCACCGGGACCTCGACGGTCGGCGCCGCCGCGGCGAAGAAGATCACGCTGGCCGCGCGCAGCATTCCGGCTCGCGCATTGCCGGGCACGCCCAGCGTAAGCGAGATGGCACGCGTGGCACCGCCGGCCGCGATCACTCCTGAACGGCGGCCAAGTACCGGAGTGCCACCAAGCGGCATCACCACGTAGTCGATCTGGCCGGCGGCAACCAACTCCTCAGGGACCGCGACGCTGACCACCTGGAACGCCTTCGGCGCGGCACGCACGACCTGCGGCCGTGTGACGATGTCCACCGGCGGCGGCCCGGCTTCCGGAGCGGAGCGCCGAAGCACTGGGGGCGTCGGCAGGGCCGCCGCCGCAGCGCGCGGCGTGACCGATACACGACCTGCGGCGAGGGGCCGGAGCGTGGATCGTGACTGCGCTGCAGCCTGGCGCGGCACGAGCGACAACGTGGCGGCGAGCAGGCAGACCGCGCGCGCTACGCAGCGTGTTTGGCGACGTGTCATGGGGCCACCGCCGAACCGAAAACCACGTTCTCGAGGGCGAGGAGATTCGTCGTCGCACCGGAGCGATACTGCGCGGCCGTGTACGTCAGGTTCGGCACCGCGGTGAAGGTGACGATCACATTGCAGGTGCCGTTCTTCTTCACGCGGATGATGTTGGTCGTCGCGGTCGAGAGCGTGATCGGGGAGGCGCTGGCCACGGAACACGGCGGATTGTTCGTCGGCGTGTTGTTGGCGAGCGTGTACGTGAAGCGGGCCGCGCTGATGCCGGTGCCCGACTGCAGACGGGCGGTAATGAAGCACTCGTTGTTGCCCCCAGCCAGATTGCAGTTCACCCCGAGCGTCCACGAACCGGTCGCGGAACCCGACGCACCGGCGTTGTACTGGGTGCTCGTCGGCGTCGGGAAGGTGCCGGCGGTACCGGCGCTGGCTTGCAACGTGAGCGTCGCCGCCTGCGACTGCGCGCGCGATGGCAACAGCGCCTGCGCGATCAGCAGCGCTGCCATGCAGACCACGTCAAGGCGACCGACGCCCGGTACGCGATTCATTGGCGCGGTCTGCCGTTCGACACGGGCGCAGCGACGAGATGCTCGATCTGCATCGCCGCGATGTCGCTGCCGCCGAAGTCCACCATCGCGAGTACGGCGTACGCGCCGGCAGCAAGCGCCGGCACGGCAACCCGGACTCGCTGTCGCGCACCGGGGAGCACGTAGTATTCCAGCAAATCGAGCGTCGCAGCCACGGAGTTGTCATTGCGCCGGAATTCCACGCGGCCCTTCGCGACGTAGTGTCTCGCGCCATCGTTCCGGAACCACACCTCGACGCTGTCCGGTGCACCGGGCGCCTGGATCATGCGCATGTCATTGATCTCGCCGCTGGCCGCAAGGCCGCTCGGCTCGACGTAGATCTTCACGGCGCTGCGGATGACGTAGCCCATGCCGCCGCGCTGCGCGGGCGGCTGCACCGTCTCGATCATCAGGGCGCTCCAGCACTCGCGCGTGAGTGCGGCCGCCGAGTCGGGCAGCACCAGCCGGACCGACTGCGACGCACCAGGATCGAGCGCGAGCGTGAGCGGGAATGCGGTGAGCAGTGCACTGCAGCTGCCGTCGACAGAGCCTGCCCGGAACCAGCGGTTGGCACCGGTCTCAGAGCGATCCCAGTCCTCCAGTCGAACCACCGCCTGCACGGCTCGCGGGCCGGTGTTGGTCACCGTCACCAGCGCCACACGCTCGGCTGCGACCTGCGGGTGCAGCGAGAGCTCCGAGCGGTCCACGGCAAGCTGCGCGCGCGTCGGCGAAGCGGCGGCCATCGCCGCGAGCAACAGCAGCAGATGTGGGCGGCAGCGAGGCATCAGCGTGTCAGGAAAGAGGTGAACGCGTTGTGCGGGACGAATCACTTGCAGACGCACACGGGCGGCGGATCGGCACGCGCGGCGGGGGGGGGGGG
>JANMNM010000116.1:0-2261 GCA_031373905.1 Gemmatimonadaceae bacterium
CCACAGACCCGCGTTTTGCCTGGTCCGAGTATCTGCTCAGGCATCGCGCCCTGCGCATGCTGTGCGAGATTGCGGATACCAAGGCCCGCCGCGAGCAGTCGTGTGGTGCACTGGCGGAGGAGTGGAAGGATGGCGACGCCAACGTGCAACCCATCGTGGCACGGGCGCGCGCGCGGTTGTAGGGACTCGCGCGAGCTTTCCCGGCACCTGCACGATGCGTCGATCGCGCCTTGGGCGACCTCGTCGGTGCTCGGGTAACCGGCGAAGCCGTGATCAGTGGTGAGCATGGCGCCAATGGAACCGGAGTGCGGCGCTGCGGCTTCACTTTCAGACCAAGTACATTCTGATCGATTGTTCTGTCAGGGTGACATGACCGGCCGTTTCAGGCGGGGTGATCCGTGTGCCGCGCCGCGTGCACTGATCGGACTGTCGCAGTGTGGCGCCAATGAGGATCGACATGCTGCCGTCGTCCCTGACCGTGATGCTTGCGATCACGATCCTTGGTCTGCTCACCGTCGCTGCCTTCGTGTGGGCATGGCGAAAGGGTCAGTTCGACCGCATCAACCAGCAGGCACTGCTGCCGCTGGATGACGACGACCTGAACGTGAGTCGCCCGTGGGAAACCACCGGGCAGCGCGCGGAGCGCATTGGTGAGTTCGGGCCGTTGCGCACGACGCACACGCCTGGCGTCTGGGGAGGCGCGCAATGACAGTGGCACTGCCACCGCGCGTCATCGAGCTTGCGTCACCGATCACGGACCTCGAGAATCTCGACGTCCGCCTTCGTGCGGATGCATCGAGTCGTCAGGTGGCCACTCGTGCCATCGCGTTCTCCGTCGTGTGGCTGCTCGTCGGATCCGTGTTCGGACTGGTCGCCAGCCTCAAGCTGCACATGCCCGATTGGCTGGTCAGCAACCCGGCGCTCACCTTCGGACGAATCCGCAGCGCGCACCTGAACGCCATGGCATACGGCTGGGCCAGCAGCGCGATGCTTGGCGTCAGTGTCTGGATCATCCCGCGCCTGGTGCACACCGAGCTCCGCGTGCCGAAGGCAGCCGAGGCCGGACTGTATTTCTGGAACGTCGGCATGGTGCTCGGCATCGTGGGGATCCTCGCCGGTTACAGCGATGGACTCGAATGGCTCGAAATGCCACGCTACTGGGCCGACCCCTTCTTCGTGATCGGTGGTGGCCTCGTCGGGCTCAGCCTCCTGTCCACCATCGCGATGCGCGAGGTGGAGCACCTCTACGTCAGCGTCTGGTACATCCTCGCCGCCTTCATCTGGTTTCCGATCATCTTCGTCGTTGGCAACTGGCCCACGTTCAGCGGCGTGGAAAGCGCGGCGGTGAACTGGTTCTACGCGCACAACGCGCTCGGACTCTGGCTGACGCCGGTCTGCCTGGCTGCGGCCTACTATTTCATCCCGAAGATCCTCGGTCGACCGATCTACAGCTATCAGCTGTCGCTGCTCGGGTTCTGGACGCTCGGCTTCTTCTATTCGCTGAACGGCATGCATCATCTCATCGGCGGGCCGCTGCCCACGTGGATGATCACCACATCGATCGTTGCGAGCGGGCTGATGATCATCCCGGTGCTCTCCGTCGGCGTCAATCAGCACATGACACTGAACAAGCGGTTCGCTGCGCTGCGATACAGCCCCACGCTGCGTTTCATCGTCTTCGGCTCCGTCGCGTACACCCTCGTGTCCCTCCAGGGCGTGTTCATGGCGTTCCGCGAAGTGAACCGGCTCACGCACTTCACGCACGTCACCGTCGCGCATGCCCACCTCGGGCTCTACAGCTTCGTGACGATGATCATGTTCGGCAGCATCTACTACATCCTGCCGCGCCTGCTCGGCCGCGAGTGGGTGAGCGAGAAGCTGATTTCGTGGCACTTCTGGACCGTGGCGATCGGTCAGATCGTCTACCTCGTGCCGCTGACCGTCGCGGGCATGTTCCAGGGCGTGGCGATGTCCGATCCCGGCAGCACATGGGAGCAGGTCGTCAGCGCGATGCTCCCCGGTCTCATCGGTCGTTCCGTCGGGGGCACGCTGCTCACGATCGGGCACTGCGTGTTTGCGTGGCACGTGATGCTGATGTTCCGCGGCGTCAGGGCGCGCCAGGGGCTGCCGCCGTTCCACGACGTCGCGCCGATCATCTCACGGCGTGACAAGGCCAGCTTCGTCGCCGGCGGTGCCGCATGACGCGCATCTGGCTGTTCGTCATGGGTGTCGTCGCAATCATCGTGTTCGCCACGTCACTG
>JANMNM010000130.1:0-4603 GCA_031373905.1 Gemmatimonadaceae bacterium
TTGGCCCACGCCCTGAATTCACGGCCAAGCGTCATGGGCACGGCATCCTGCAATTGCGTCCGGCCCATCTTGATCATGTCGCGGAACTCGACCGACTTGGCATCCATCGCCGTGCACAGTTCGCGCAACCCATCGCGCAACGTGTCCAGCGCCGTGTGCAGCGAGATCCGGATCGCGGTGGGGTAGACGTCGTTCGTGCTCTGACTGCGGTTGACGTGCTCGTTCGGATGCACGATCTCATACGAGCCGCGTGTCTGTCCGAGCAATTCGAGCGCACGGTTTGCGATCACTTCGTTGGCGTTCATGTTGGTGCTCGTTCCGGCGCCACCCTGGATCATGTCGACGACGAAGTGCTCGTGATGTCGACCGGCGCGAATCTCCTCGCCCGCCCTGATGATCACGTCGGCGACATTCTCCGGCAGCAACCCGAGATCGCGGTTGGCACGGGCCGCCGCGATCTTGACCGCCGCGAGTGCGCTGATCAGCTCGGGATACTCGCGCAGTGGTACGTTCGTGATGGGGAAGTTCTCGGTGGCGCGCAGCGTCTGGATGCCATACAACGCATCATCCGGCACTTCGCGCTCGCCGAGCAGGTCGTGCTCGATACGCATGCGGCGGCTCCCGAAGCCGAGCGTCCGCCCGCGGCCAACGAGCGTGGCATCGGCGACGCGCAGTCGCGCGGCAATCGTTCGCGCGGCGCGCGCAACGAGGCTCGCGTACAGATGCGGGTTCTCCTTCACGATCTCGGCGAGCGCCGACTTGTGCAGCCGCAGCAGCGTACCGGCAATCACCGCGCGTGCGGTCGTGCCGTGACGTGTGTCGTCGAGGAGCAAACCTTCGCCGATCACTTCGCCTGGACCGATCGTGACGAGCCGCGTCGTGCGCCCTCCGCCAGTCTTCTCGATCGCAATCCCACCACTCACGACCAGCGCGAACAGCTTCCGTTCATCGCCTTCGCTGAAGAAGACGTCATCCGTCACGAAGGGCGTGGACTCGACGGCGTGTGCGAGGCGCCACAGCTGCGCTTCGGGGAGCCCGGCGGTGAACGCGAGCGACTTGAGCAGAGTCAGATTCTCATTCTTCATGACTGGCAAATTAGTGCGTACGCGGGGGCGCGTTACTGGGAACGTGGAGCCAGAGCTGCACAATTCGGTGCCGATATCTGCGTCATGTTCTCACGCGGGGGCGCGGGGGGCGCGCGGGACTGCAACTGCAACTGATTGACGACTGTTGGAGCGGGGGCGGGTGCGAACACTCCCGGAGCGTGGTCTGGTGTTGCGATTGGCGGTCGTGGGATTGCCAATACGGAGCTATGAAGCCGGGAGTGAGGTGCCTGGGCGCCAGGATGATGCGGCGAGACGTTCGAGGAGCGCCAGGATTTCCTCCCGCTGATCGTGGACGGCCAGCAGCAGGAGGTCGCCGGGGTGTGCCCATTCCAATGCGGCGCGCGCGGCATCCATGTCACTGGCCGCGCTTCGCATGGCCTCTGGCGGCACGGCGAGCCGCTTCAACGTGGCGAGCAACGCCGAGCTGATCGAGCCTGCCGGCCGGCCACGCAGGAACTTTGGCATCTCCTTCGCGATGTAGAGATCGATGCAGCCTGAATCGACGGCGGCCGTTGCAATCGCCGCCATCGCCACATCGTCGCGATCACCACCGGTGCCGAGCGTGATCGCACGACGCGTGGCCGGGATGGCGCGCGTGGCGTCGATGAGGGCGGCAATGCTCTGCGGGTTGTGGGCGTAGTCGATCACGATCGTGACGCCGCCAACCGTGCGCAGCATGAGACGGCCCAGGTTGTCATCCGCTTTGGTACCGAACTGCATCAATGCGGCCTTCGCAGCCGCGCCAAGTCCAAGTTCCGTTGCGACTGCGAGGGCAATCGTCGCGTTCACCCCGTTGTGCCTGGCGGTGCCGCCAAGTGTGGCCGGGATCAGGGTCACTTCTGCAGGCGTGATGCCAACGTTTGCACACTCGCTGACGCGCACGGCGCGAAGACGACCGGGGTACTGGGCCGTTGCGTCCATCAGCACCGGGACATCCGCATTCACCACGAGCGTGCCCGTCCCGGTCACCGCACGGGCGACGATCAGCTTCACCTCGGCAAGTGTCGAGAGATCGGTGATACCGTACTCACCGAAGTGATCGGGCGAGATGGTGACGATTGCCGCGACGGATGCGCGTTGAACGGCAAGTCCGCGACGGAGCATCCCGCCACGTGCGCACTCCAGTACGGCCAGCGTGACACCCGGATCCTGCACAACGCGGCGCGCGCCCACCGGACCGGAGAAATCACCACGCTCCACCTGCACGCCATTGACCCACACGCCATCAGTGCAGGTGTAGCCGACGACGTGCCCGCATGCGCTTGCCATCGCGGCCACCATACGCACGACGGTGGTCTTGCCATTCGAGCCTGTGACGAGCACGATCGGAATGTCACGGACGGCCAGCCAGTCGATGTGTCCGATGTCAGGAATCGCGTCGAGCGACCAGCCGGTTGAGCCGGCGCCCGTCCCGACGAACACCGCCGTCTCATCGAAGGTGACATTCAATCCGAGGCGAGTGGCCTCGTCCCAGACCGCACGCAGTGCGGGACGCGCTTCATTGCGCGCGAATCCGAGCAACGATCCGGGCAACGCATCGCTTTGCTCAGTTGCAGCACCGGCAGCACGCGCCTCGGCAAAGACCCACGCGCTTTCGCACACTTCCGTTGCGGTCATCAACTGGTCGATCGGCGCGTGGACGAACAGGCTCGCGCCACCGGGATACACGCGCTGCGTCGACTCGGCTTCCGGCCAGTCAAGCGCCGCGGCAAGAGATGACACGCGCTCGTGCCACACCTTGAGCAGCCGTTCGTTGCGCGCCGGTGTGCCGACATCGAGCACGACGTCGAGAACGGCGCCGAGCCCGGGGTGCATGAGATTCGGCCCCATCAGGCGGCGGGAACCGGTGATGGTCGGAGATGGGTAGCCCGACTCGATATCCGGTTCGCGCGGCGCGTCCGTCATCTCATCGCCGTCGCACGACGTCAATCATTGTCTTCGCGGGCGAGATACACGCCGCGATCATCCCTGATGATCGTGGTGGGACCAGTCGCTCCGGCGTCGGTACTGCTCGACTGCTGCAGCGAGCGCCGCTCTGCAGCGGCCCTCAGTCGCGCAATGCCGTCTTCCAAGGGTGAGGGAGGCGGCACGCTGTCGTCGGCAAGCTCCTTCTCTTCGGGCGCGATCGTCTGCGGCACAGGTGTCTTCGGCGATACCAGGGCGCTCCGGTCGAAGTCAGGCTTGAAGTGGGTGATCTGCTTCCAGCCTCGCGCGAGCGCGTCGGCGAAGATGAGTACGAGGTCGCCGGGATGCGCCTTTCGCAGTGCCGTCTCGATCGCTTGCTGCTCATCCACGACGACGTCGATCCGTGCATCGATGATGCCATGTGCCCTCAGTGCCGACGCGAGCATCTGCGGCACTTCGTCATCACCGCGGCCACGGCGACTGTCGTCACGGCGGCAGATGTAGTGATCGAACGCCGCATCCGCCGCAACGTCAGCAATGGCGACGATGTCCTGATCGCGACGGTCGCCAGGAGCCGAGAGCACGCAGATGCGCCGGCCCTTCACCTCGATACGGTTGGCGAGCTGGCAGAGCTGCTCGACGGCGTCCGCGTTATGTCCGTAGTCGAACAGCACACGGAAGGGGTGCTGGTCGTAGACGTTGAGGCGACCCGGCGCCTGGAAGAAGCTCGTGTCGAACGTGCGCAGGCCGTGGCGGATGTCTTCCAGTCGCACGCCCATTGCGAACGCCATCGCGGCGGCGAACATCGCGTTCTGCACGTTGTGCAGCGCCTTGCCCTCGATGGTGGCCGGAATGAGGTGCGTCCAGAGCAGCGGAATGTGTGCGCCATGATCGTAGATCGTGATCATCGAGCCGTTGATGCCATTCTCGAGCGCGATGGCGCGGCCGCCGGCGCGGATGTGCTCACGCACGAGCTCATGGTCCGGGTTGAGCGTCACATAGCAGACATGCTTCGCTTCCGTGTACGCGGCCATGCGCAGCGTGAGCGGATCGTCCGCGTTCAGCACCGCGGTGTCGCGCGCAATCTCCACCACCGTGCGCTTGATCTCGGCGAGCTGCTCGAGGGTGTCGATGCCCTTCTGGCCGAGGTGATCGGGCCGGATGTTGAGCACCGCACCGACGTCAACGTGCCGAACAGCCATGCCCGCGCGAAGCAGTCCACCGCGCGCCGTCTCGAGCACCGCCACGTCCACCATCGGATCACTGAGCACGATGCGCGCGGCGGTGGGGCCGGTCATGTCACCAACGACCGTGCGCTGGCCATCGATGTACACGCCATCCGTGGTCGTCAGGCCAACGCGCTTGCCTGAGAGCTTGTGGATGTGCGCGAGCATCCGCGACGTGGTGGTCTTGCCGTTGGTGCCGGTGATCGCAGCAATGGGAATCGTGACCGGGCGACCGGCCGGGAACAGCATGTCGATCGTCTTGCCGGCGACGTCACGCGGGCGCCCGTCGCTCGGCGCCATGTGCATGCGGAACCCTGGCGCCGCGTTGATCTCGCAGATCGCGCCACCGATCTCCTTGTAGCTCTG
>JANMNM010000119.1:0-4752 GCA_031373905.1 Gemmatimonadaceae bacterium
GGCGGCATCTGGAGGCCGCCGCACCGCGTTCGTCACGCTGCTGGATTGTATTGCCGAGTGCTGCTGCGTCAGCCGCCGCGCTGCGCCAGCAGCGCAATGCGCTCGCGCGTTGAGACAACGACGCCGCCCGCTGGTTCGACCGTCACGGCAAACATCACCGCGTCACCCACCGGTACACGTGCATCGATCGGTACCAGCACTTCGCGCTGACCGGGCGGGATATCGAACACACCGCCATCAACCGGATACTTCTCGTTCCGCGTCCGGTCGAAGATCCAGAGCTGATACTGCCACCGCCGCCGGTCATTGACCTGCAGTCCGGCAATTCGCATCACGCCGCGCTGCGTGCGCGCACTCCACACCACGTCACCACTCGCGCCGAGCGCCGAACTGTCCTTCGTCGCAGTCCAGGCCAGCAGCATTGCTTCACTGTCGTTGCGAATCAGTGAGTCGCGCAGCACGGTCGCTGACGCAATGGGATCAGCCGTCGGGGAGCCGATGGGCTTCTCCGTTCGTGGCACGACGAACCACAGCACGAGGGCCGCCGCCGCAGCCAGCCAGCCGCTTGCCGCAGCCACGTTGAACCGACGTACCACCGTCGGCGGGGTCTGCGACCGCACCGGCGCGATCGACCGAGGAGCGGCTCGCACCGTCGCCTCACCCGCCCTGACGATCCGCTCGGCGAGGGCGGCCGGCAACGGCTCGCGCATGTCGGAATCGGTCTCGGCGAGCGCCGCAGCCAACTCCGCTGCGGCATGTTCCCACCGAGCCAGCTCACCCTGGGGGAGTCGCGGGAGCGCCTGCGCCAGCGCGTCGGCCTCGGGCGCGCTCAGCGCACCCGTGGTCCGCTGCATGAGCAGCTCTCCCATTCGTTCCTCCTCACTTTCGTTTCGCATCACTCCTCCCCCTCGTCGCGGGTCCGTGCTGCAAGCAGATCACGCGCACGCTGCAACCCGCGACGAATGTGCGACTTCACAGTCCCCAGCGGTGTATCCGTTTCCTTCGCGATCTCATCGTGCGTGCGTCCGTGCAGGAGCGACAGCTCGAGCATCCGCCGTTGTGCCGGCGGCAACTCTCGCAACACGGCACGCGCCTGCTCTGCCCGCCACTCACGATCCAGGTCGCGCTCTGTCTCGCTCGCAACGTCCAGATCGTCAGGTAACGCTTCGAGTGCCGGTAACCGTTCCCGCTTGCGAGTCCGGTCGATGAGCCTGCGCCTCGCGATCATCGCAATCCACCCCGCCTCGCTGGTCCGCGATGCGTCGTAGCGAGACGCAGTGCGCCAGAGATCGATGAAGATCTCCTGCACCGCGTCTTCCGCATCACCGCTGTCGGGCGACCAGCGTCGAGCGAGCGACCAGACCAATGCACCGTACCGCGCCACACACTCGCTCACCGCGCGTTCGTCGCCGGCGGCGATGCGCGGAAGCAGCGGGTCGATGACGGCGCCGCTGCTCGCGGGCGTGCCTCCGACCAGCGCCAGATGTCCCCGTGCTGCGTCACTGCTCGCCGGTCGCGTCATCTCATCCATGCGAACTGGGTGGCAAAGTGCCATGCGTGCTCCACGTGTACCCAGCAATACCCTGCACACCAACCAATTCGACGGCAATCCGGTTTTGGATGCAGCGAGAAAGCCGCTGCATCCAGCGCCCGGCCACCGACGAACCGCTCCCCATCACGTCATCCCTCACCGTCATCTCCATGGAGCTCGTCATGCGTTTACCGCCTCTCGCCGGTCTCGTCATCGCTGCGATCACCGCCAGCGCCGTTCCCGCCTCCGCACAGCATGGCGGCAGCAGTCCGAACATCCCGCAAGTCGCCCAGACCGCAGGAATCTTCACGACACTGCTCGCAGCCGTCGACAAGGCAGGGCTGACGGAGACGCTGTTGGGCCGCGGCCCGTTCACGCTCTTTGCACCGACCGACGAGGCCTTCAGCCGGCTCCCCAACGGGACGGTCGCAGACCTCCTCAAGCCGGAGAACAGGGACAAGCTACGCACAATCCTCACCTATCACGTCATCGCCGGTCGCGTCTCGGCAGCACAAGCCAGGAACGTCACGTCGGCGGCGACCGTGTCCGGCCAGAATATCCGCATCAGCACCAGCAACAACCAGTTGCGCATCAACGATGCGGTGGTTCGCGTGGCTGACGTGCCGGCGAGTAACGGCGTCATCCACATCATCGACCGGGTCCTGATCCCAGCCGAGACCCGCAGCAGCGCAGCCGGCCGCGGGTCGAGCAGCGCGCTCAATCTGGTGAACCTGGCGATCCAGCGTGGTGTGCCACTGTTCAACGATGGACAGCAGGAAGCAACCGTCGCGATCTACGAGATTGCCACCAGGGCATTGCTCGCGCTTGGGCCTGCAGTGCCCGCCGACGGCCAGCGTGCCCTGCGCACCGCGCTTGGCGATACCAGCGGCAGTGTCAGCGATCGCGCATTCACGCTCCGCGGAGGTCTGGATGACGCGCGCCGCGCGCTGACGGGCCAGATGCAGACGGCCAACAGCCACTGACGCACGTGGGGCCGGCGCCGCACTGACGGCGCCGGTCACACCGAACCCCTCCGATCACCGACGTCGTGCCGATGGCATCAACCAGGTGACCTTCTCGGTTTCCCTCTCCACCCGGCTCCGGGAGAAGACCAGCGGGAAGTACTGATCAGAGCCCCAGAGTGGCAACAGATCCGCATAGTGCGGACTGCGGGGATCGGCCGACTGCCCAGGCACGTTCGTGACGATCGACTTGTCGAAATCAGCGAGGTCGATCACCTCGCGGAATGACGCCCCGGCGGTCTGCCGGAAGTTCGCGCCGCCCGTCGCGTTCACCGTATTTCCGTCGCCGCTGCGCGAGGCTGGCGCAAGATCGTAGCGGCTCGAGAGCGGGTGACGAAACGTGGCGACATGCACCGCGCCGTAGGTCCATTTCGCGCGATCGCCGCCGAAGCGCTTCGTGAGATCCGCCGTCGCGTCATCAAGCGCGGCGAACACCATCGAATCGAGGCCCGCGCTTCCCTCGTGTCGCGCGATGAATCGCTCGAGCCAGTCATAGTCCGTGGCGGCCGTCAACTGCGTCAGCACCTGCGGCACGTCCGCCACCTCACGAGCGATCGCTCGCCGGTACAGGGCGGGAGCCCACGCAGCGAACAGCGTCGGGGCGAGCTGTTCGCGTGACATGCGCTGATCCCACGCCGCGAGCAACGCGGCATCGCCGGGCACGTTTGCACTTCGCCGGTCCAGCGCGCTTTTCAGCGAAGGAATCAGGGCCGCTGCCAGGAGTGATTTGTCGTCATGCTGCAAGCGACTGAAATCGGCCACGCTGAACTTTCGAGGCTCCATCAGGACCTGGCGCACACGATCCGCGCGGTACCGTGACGCCCAGTCGTATGCGATGGGCGTCGTGTAGCCAGGAGGCAGGATGTTGTTGTTCGAGGTATTGATGAAGCCCGAGGCAGGATTGAATGCGCGTGGCAGCGCACGACCCGGCACGAAGCCGCTCCATTCATGTGACCCTCTTCCCGGCACCGGCAGCATCCCGCTCCACGACCGCTTCGGCATCAGCCCCGCCGCGATCCATCCGATGTTCCCGTCCACATCGGCATAGATCATGTTCTCGCTCGGCATCAGCCACCGCGTCATGGCCGACTCGAATTGCGCCCAGTTCCTCGCGCGATCCATCGCCAGCGAGCCCAGATACGCCGCCGTTCCCGGTTCACTGTGTACGGAGCGCACAGCGAACGCGCGCCGCCGACCCGAATCGACGGAGACGATCGGGCCATGTGAGGAGAACTGCAGTGTGGCAACGCGTGGCGCCTCGCCTTTCACCCTGATCGTGTCCACTCGTGTCCGCAGTTTCGTGAAGCCCCGCGGTGTCTGCACACAGTCGAGCGACGTGGGTGGATCGCCGGCACACGGTCCCAGCGCCTCGACATAGATGTCCTGTTGATCCATCCCGACCACGGTCAGGCCAAAGGCAATCCGGTCATTGTGGCCGATCGCCACGCCGGGCGATGCGGGCTCGCCAGCACCGATGACGTTCCAGCCCGGCGCGACGAGGTGGGTCAGATAGCGCACCGCCGGATTCGTGATGATCCGGTGCGGGTCGTTGGCGAGGATCGGTCGGCCGGTGGCGGACTTCGTCCCGTTGATGACCCAGTTGTTCGAGCCCTCGATCCTGTTGTATGCCACATCCGCGAATGCGGCGGCAAAGCCACCCAGCGACTCGCGGGAGATGCCCGTGAGATCGAGTCCCGGTGCCGGGTCGGTGGCGCGCGCCGGGTCCGCAGGCATCAGTTCGTCAACGCGCTTTGCACCAAGAGCGGCCACCAGTTGTGCACGAACCACCTCGCTCGAACCGTTCGACACGCCACTCAGTCCGGTTGCGCGCGACAGCGGCACCGTGATGCTCCACGGCTCGGGTGTGAAGCCGAGCATCGCGAACTCCGGCGGCAGCGACGCACCTGCCTGCGCGATGTACGCGTTCACACCGGCCACGAAGGCCGTCACGATGGCTTTCGTGTCGGGACCATACGCCGCCCACTCCTTGCGCATGTCGCCGCGGTACGCAAACAGTCGTGCGAATCGGTCGCGCTCCAGGGCGCTGGGCCCCAGAACCTCGGCAAGGCGACCCTCGCCGGCGCGGCGCCACATCTCCATCTGAAAGAGCCGGTCCTGCGCCACGACAAACCCTTGCGCAAGAAACAGGTCATGCTGATTTGCGGCGTAGATATGCGGCACGCCCCAGCGGTCCCGGCG
>JANMNM010000122.1:0-4565 GCA_031373905.1 Gemmatimonadaceae bacterium
GCAGCATCGTCCACCGCGCAGGCTGTCGCCGATCATTCGGAATCACTCCAAGCGCCGAGCCGCCGACAGCACCATCCTCAGTGGCATCCTTCGTCGCCTCGGCGGCGGCCGCATACAACACCATCGAACGCCGCACAGGGATCGCGTCGGTAAAGCCCAGCGCCACACCGTCCACGTCACCCAGATCGTACTGCCTGATCCGGGAGATTCCGGGAAGCGCACCATGCTCCGGCTCCGCGAGGTATTGCTGCAGTGAGCTCCACGCCAGATCGCACGTCGCGTTCACCGGGAACAGATCGTCCTTCGCCTCACCGTTACCGCGGCCATACAACCGGATCATTCCATCGAGATACAGCGCGCCCTCGATGTTCATCTCGCTGCCGGAGAACGCCCGCTCGGATCTGAGCGCCTCGTACAGCCGCGGCGATGCCACCAGCGATGGGTCATGGTGTGCGGGCCGCTTGAGGCGCCCGGCGAAACCCAGTGTCAGCACGTTCTCGCGCCGTTTCTTCGAGCCGGAACCGAACGCAACGAGCATCGTTCCGCGAGTCGTCGGAACCCGCGCCATGGCTTCCAGATCGAGCTTGTACTTCTTGTTGTCGCGACCGTCATCGAACTGCCTTTTGTCGTCACGGCCAGCCGGCAATGTGATCGCATCCGCGAGCCCAGTCGCGGGGTCCACCAGGGCAACGAAGTTCACGTCATCCTGCACCATCGCGACGCGATCACCGATCCACGCCATCGACGACGCCGCTCGCACATGCGCCGGCCTGTCAAGCCGTTCATCTGCACCGTCTGCATAGTGCATCGATACGCGACGCAGGATCCGCGCTTCGAGCGCGCGGTCGGCGGTGCTGTGCGTGGTGATCTCAGTCTTCGGCTGCGACATGACCGATGCGGAAATTGTCATGGCCCACACGCCGCGGCGTGGACCACACCCTCATGTGACGGGTGCAGCCGGCGTCATCGGCGTCGGGTTCCGCCGCTCGACGATGTCCGTCATCCGTTCCGCGACAGTCTCGAGGATCTTCCGGTGCGGCAGGATGTAGAACACCCCCGCATCGATCGCCGCGAATGTCTGGTCGGCGATGTCGGCCGCCGAGAGCCGGCCGGCCTCCACGGCGGCAACACTGGTCTCCTGCGCCGCCAGCATGGACGGCGTTGGCGGGGTCGTGTTCGCGAGCTCTTCCGGCCTGTTCCGGTGCGAATGCGCAATACCCGTCGGCACATATGCCGGACACAACACCGACACGCCAACGTTCGCGCCCACGATCTGCAGATCGCGGTACATCGTCTCGCTCAGCGACACCACGGCGTGCTTGCTGAGATTGTAGATCCCCATGTTCGGTGCGTTCATCAGCCCGGCGGCGGACGCGGTATTGACGATGTGCGCCGGTTCGCCGTGGGCCAGCATCAGGGGCGTGAAGATCCGGATGCCGTGAATCACGCTCCACACGTTCACGCCCAGAACCCACTGCCAGTCCTCGTGGGTGCTTTCCCACACGAACCCGCCCGAGCCGACACCGGCGTTGTTGAACAGCAGATGCACGGCACCATGCGTCGCCATCGACGCGTCGGCGAGCGCCTGCACATCCTCGGCCTTCGACACATCCGTGCGCACGCCGAGCACGTCGGCGCCAGCCTCGGTGAGGTCGGCGACGATCGCATCGAGTGCCTCCTGATCGATGTCGGCCAGCACCAGCTTCATGCCGCGCTGCGCACCGAGGCGAGCGAATTCGCGTCCGAATCCACTGCCGGCACCGGTGATCACGGCAACGCGACCGTTCAGCTCCATGCCACCGCTCCGAAAGACGTGACGTTCATGCGATCTCGAACAGGCCTGCAGCACCCATGCCGCCGCCCACGCACATCGTGACCACGACGTACTTCACCCCGCGGCGCTTGCCTTCGATCAGCGCGTGGCCCGTCAGGCGCTGCCCGCTCACACCGTACGGATGTCCCACGGCAATCGCACCACCGTCCACGTTCAGGATCGCGGGATCGATGCCAAGGATGTCGCGACAGTAGATCACTTGAACCGCGAACGCCTCGTTCAGCTCCCAGAGTCCGATGTCCTTCACCGTCAGGCCCGCCCGCTTCAACAGCTTCGGCACGGCAAACACCGGCCCGATGCCCATTTCATCCGGCTCGCATCCCGCCACCGCAAAACCGCGGAACACACCGAGTATCGGCGCGCCACGACGCTGTGCCGTCTCGCGATCCATCAGGACGCAGGCGCCGGCGCCGTCCGAGAACTGGCTCGCGTTCCCGGCTGCAATCGTGCCACCGGGCACCGCCGGCTTGATCTTCGCCACGCCTTCGAGCGTCGTGTCGGCACGGATGCCTTCGTCTGCCGCAATCGTGACGGTCGTCGTGCTGATCTCGTTCGTCACCTTGTCCTGCACGCCCATGGTCGTCGTCACGCTGACCAGTTCGGCGTCGAACCGACCCGCGTCGCGCGCCGCAGCCGCCTTCTGCTGTGACTGGGCCCCGTATTCGTCCATCCGGTCACGTGTGATCCCGTACCGTGCCGCGACATTCTCGGCGGTCTGGAGCATCGGCCAGTAGAGCGTCGGCTTGTGCTCGTTGATCCATGGGTCATGGATCATCTTCGTGTTGAGATCGTTCTGCACGCAGCTGATCGATTCCACGCCGCCCGCCACGTACACATCGCCTTCACCCGCCATGATGCGCTGCGCCGCCAGCGCGATCGTCTGCAGCCCCGAGCTGCAGAACCGGTTCACCGTGACGCCCGACACCGACACCGGCATCCCCGCGCGGATGGCGATCTGACGTGCGATGTTCACGCCCGTGGCGCCTTCGGGATTCGCACACCCCATCATCACGTCCTCCACCTCACCGCCCTCCAGACCGGCCCGCTGCAGCGCCGCGGTCACGGCGGCCGCACCAAGCGTGGCGCCGTGGGTCATGTTGAAGGCACCGCGCCATGACTTGGCGAGGGGGGTTCGTGCGGTGGAGACGATGACTGCGTCGCGCATCTGTGCTGGCTCCGGAGGGTGGCTGGTGTGGCGCGAAGTGTACCTGCCCGCCCCGCATTGCAGAAGGGAACGGGCTCCAGTGCCCGCACTGTTGCAGCGGACTACAATTCCGGCACGGATGGCATCACAGCAGGCCAGGCAATACGGTCCGTTTTCACACCCTCTTCCAGGTGCTTTAACATGTCCGTGGTGCGCGACGTACCGACAACGCCCTTCGCCGACCAGAAGCCCGGCACTTCCGGTCTCCGGAAGCGCACCACGGTGTTTCAGACGCCGCACTACCTCGAGAACTTCGTGCAGGCGCTGCTCGACGTTGCGAAGCTCCCCGCCACTGCGACGCTCATCGTCGGCGGTGACGGACGCTTCCTCAATCGCGAGGCAATCCAGACGATCATCCGCATCGCGGCGGGCAACGGCGTCCGTCGCATCATGATCGGGCAGGGTGGTTTGCTCTCGACGCCAGCGGCTTCGCATCTCATCCGTCTGCACGGCGCGGGAGGCATCATTCTCTCCGCCAGCCACAACCCGGGCGGCCCGGACGGCGATTTCGGCATCAAGTACAACGCCGCCAACGGCGGGCCGGCCGCCGAGTCGTTCACGAACGACGTCGCACGAAGGGCGGCCACGCTCACGTCGTACCGGATCGTGGATGGAGCTGACGTACCCCTCGACACCATCGGTACACACGTCATCGACGACCTGACGGTCGTCATCGTCGATCCGGTTGCGGAGTACGCGACGCTGATGGAATCGCTGTTCGATTTCGCCGCCATCCGGGCGATGTTCGCCACGGGCTTCCGCATGCGGTTCGATGCCATGCACGCCATCACCGGTCCGTACGCGACCGAGATCCTCGAGCGTCGCCTCGGCGCCGCGCCCGGGACGGTGATCAACGGAACACCGCTCCCGGACTTTGGCGGCGGTCACCCCGATCCGAACCTCACCTACGCCCACGAGCTCGTGGAGGAGCTGTTCGGTGCATCGGCACCTGATTTTGGTGCCGCCTCCGATGGTGACGGTGATCGCAACATGGTGCTCGGTCAGCGATTCTTCGTGACGCCATCGGACAGCCTAGCGATTCTGGCGGCCAATGCCACGCTCGCGCCGGGATATGCCTCGGGCATCGCGGGTGTCGCGCGCTCGATGCCCACCAGTGCGGCGGTGGATCGCGTGGCCAAGTCCATGAACCTGCCCTGCTTCGAAACACCGACCGGATGGAAGTTCTTCGGCAACCTGCTCGACGCCGGCCGGATCACCCTCTGTGGCGAAGAGAGTTTCGGGACCGGCTCGAACCACGTCCGCGAGAAGGACGGGCTCTGGGCCGTGCTCTTCTGGCTCAACATCGTCGCCGCGCGCAAGCAGTCGGTGGAGCAGATCGTGCGCGAGCACTGGGCGCGCTTCGGTCGCAACTACTACACCCGGTACGACTACGAAGAAGTCCCGAGCGACGCGGCGGCAGGCGTCATGGGAGAGTTGCGCAGCAGGCAGGCAACCCTGCCGGGCCAGGCGATCGCCGGCCGACGCATCCGCGCTGCCGATGACTTCTCGTATCACGACCCGATCGAC
>JANMNM010000226.1:0-12650 GCA_031373905.1 Gemmatimonadaceae bacterium
CGTGCCATCGCCGCAACCGGTGCCGCATCAGCGCCAAGGGAATCGGTCATGGCTGAAGCGTACGCAACCGGCGCCGACAGCGGCACGAGACCGGAGAGCAGTGCCGTCCACCAGCGCCGGTGCGCGACCGGTGCATCGTCATTGCCAGCCATGCGCCAGAGCCACGAATTGTCGTATCCCACCTGCAACACGCGTCCCGCGCCGACGCGACGTGCAGCGACGGTCGTCATGCCATCGCGCATCTCGAGCGCCACCGCGTCGCGCGCGAGTGATGCCATGGGAACCACATCCAGGCCATGACGCGGATGATCCGACGCCTCGGCTCCCACCTCACCAGTCAGAGTGGCACCCGGCGCCCCGGCACGGAGGCTCGCGAGCGATGCGCTGCGCGCGATCTCACCGACCAGGACGACGCCCCCGCCGCTCCGTGCGAAGGCCGGCAGCGCTGCCAGCACCGCAGGCGACGCGCCTGGCAACGCAATCACGATGGCGTGTCGCGTTCGCGTCGGGCGGCGTGCCTCACCCTGCGCAATTACCACTCGTGGCGAAAGCGTGAGCGCGACATCCACCGGCCAGCCCGCTTCTTCGAGTGCCGCGACGAGGAAGCGCGATTCCCAGGTGGCGTCCCCGGTAACGAACACCCTCGCCGTCACCGGAGCAGCGGCGCGCAGGGGAGCGACGCGCGCCTGCGCGCGCTTCGTCGCGAGTGTGACCAACCCGGTGATCGGACCGGTGCGGCGCCGGTCTCCCGCCTGGGGAACTCTCATCGAATCAATCAGCCCGGCTCCATCACGTACGGCAAGCAGCTGTGAGTCAGGCGCGACCATCTGCACCCGCGCACCGCCACTCGCTCGCCACTCCTCTTCCGCCGCGACAGCAATCGCAGGCAACGTCCGATCCGCCGTCAGCGGAACGGCGTGTCCGCTGGCCCGCAGCGCGCGGATCGCGGCGCGAGTGCGCACATCGGGCGAGCCGTCGAGCGACACCGCAATGGTATCGGCCGGTGCGCGCAGGAGCGTCGCGAATGGCGTGGCCAAGCTACCGTCGGGGCGCACCACCGCCTGCGCGTTGCGCACGACGGCGGGCGTCATCAGTCGCGAGAGAGCGAGTGCCATGCCTGCCAGCGCCACGACATGCAACACCGCGCCAGCGACGCGGACGATGCCCGTGGCGGACGACGCAACCACGACGCCCGGCGCCGATGCGGATTCAGCGCGTGAGGGCATACACCACCAGGTTGACGCCGAAGCGGGTGTTGTCGACGCTGAGGAAGCGCTTGTTCTCAGGGTGAAACGACCATTCCGAGCTGTAGTCCTTGCTGCTGTAGATCACCGACAGGCGACCATTCTTCTCGATGCCCATCAGGTGTTCATGCACGAGATTGTCGCCCCAGCCGTTCAGTTCGTGCGACGTGGTGGGCGGCCCGTCGGCGAACGTGAAGAACGAGCGGTAGATCGGATGCGTATTGGCAATCTGCGTCAGCGGGCCAAGCGACTGTGTCAGCTCCTCGGTGCACGTCTTGTGGAAGATTCCGTCGATATCGTGATTGTGGTCGTCGACGAACAACAGGCCGCCGCGATCGCAGTACTTCCGCAACATGGCGCGTTCGGCCGCGGTGAAGCGTACCGGCAGATGCCCGGTGAGAAACGACAGCGGATACCGCAGCAGCGCTTCCGACGCGAGTGGCACGATGGCGCCGGACGGGGCGATGTCCACACTGGTGTAGCGTGCGACGGCATCGATCACGTTGGCTGCAACGAGCGGAGCAGAATCCCAGTCCCCGGACTCATACTGCACGGTGGCGAAGGTGAACTTCACGGCGTGCCGCCGAGCCAGAGCGCGCTCCCACCGGCGCGCGACCAGGGCGCGAGCGCGAGTCGACGGGCGCGCAACAGCGGCTCCGTGGCATCCCGCCGCTGTTCGATCGCATCAATCACGGCGCCAAGCGCCGTCGCCAGCGCCGGTGCGGCGCCAAGTGCATCGAGCCGCACGAGGCGCAGTGAATCGATCGCCGCAGGGTTTCGCGCCGCGACCTGCGTCAGGCTGCGCAGCACTCGCTCCGCCAGCCGGCGTTCCGGTGCCGGCAGCGCAGTCAGCGCGCGGCGAGCGTCGAACCGTGCCGAGTCGGTACCGATGAGACGAACCTTCGCCAGATCGATCACCGCCGCTGGTGGCGTGCCTCGCAGATACACGCGTTCCGCTGCGCGCGCGCGCTGGATCGCGGCCAGTGCACGTTTCATCGGCTCGATCGCCTCACGGGGAACGCCTCCCTGCAGCGCGCGAGAGGCATCCCACATGGCGTTGTACGCCTCCAGCAACGGACGGTTCACCGCAACGACCGGTGTCTCATCTCCGTGTGAGTCGAGCATGCCACTCATACCGCCGGTGGCGCGATCGGCCGCCTTCAGCACGGATTCCGGTGTCGCCTGCGTCGCCAGGTCCGCCGCCGTGTGCTCATGCCCGTCGCCCGGGAAGTGCGCGTGCTCACCGCTCGGGTTGTCGCCCAGCCGCGCGAACACGATGTCGGCCACCTGCTTCCGCAAGCGGGCCTGGTCATTCCCGATCCGCATCGACTCCTGCAGCATCGTCGCGCGATCGATCCGCGGAATCCGTGCGACCAGTCGCTCCGTATAGATCAGCAGCTGCCGCTGACTGAGCACGCTCTTGTCGACAGGCGTCGGCGGAAGTTGCTCCACCGAGACCGAATCGCGCTCGTCCGCGCGCGGAATCCGGATCGTGCGTGTTTCGCTCGTGCCAAGGGTGGGGCCGGATCGTGTGTTCCCATCGTGCGCCGTCAGCCGCACATGGATCAGGTCACCCGACGTCAGGCCCAGCGCACGAAGGTCGAGCACCGCACGCAGCGACACATCACGCCCGAGCGGACCGCGACGCTCCGCCAGCACACCGGACCGGAACGTGAACCGTTCGCCGCCGCCACTCGAGATGATGTACTCCACGCGGGCATCGCGCAGGGCAATGTCGTCGTGAATGGTTCCCCCGACGGCAATGGTGGCGGTGGTGTCGAAGACCAGCGTGTCGGCCGACGGCAACAGGATCGTCGCCACCGGTGCCGAGTCGGCAACGGGCGTGACGAGCAGCCATCGCTCTCCGAGAGGATCGCGGAATCGCAGCGCCAGTGGTGCCGTGCCGAGGCGCACGACGCCACGCCAGCCACCGTCTGAACCACGCGGTGTGATGCTCACCGGTCGCGACGCGCCGGCACCACTGTCTGACGACTCCTGCACCAGGAGCGCCGTCGTGGCGGGATACAGGTCGCCGTCCACGCGAATCACGCTCCCTGCCAGCGCCACGATCGTCTGACCGAACCGGAGCGAGCTCGAACTCCGCCCGGTGTATGCGGGCGGGATGATCGTGACGGTCGCATTGACTCGCCGCGAGGCTGCGAGCACACCTGAATCGACGAGTGTGCCGGGTGTTGCAGCGCGCGCGGAGGCTCGCCGCGAAGGATAGGGGTACCCCGCAACAGCCACGGCCAGCGCTGCGATCGCCAGTCGCCCAGCCGTGCCGATCCACCGTCGCTGCAGGGCGGTCGCCGTCGCGTGCTCCCACGGCGTGCCGGCGCTGAACGTCGCCAGCCGACGCTGCATCGCGTCGGCATCATCGGCGCGTGGTTGCTCAGCGATCGTCACCAGTGCATAGCGCAGTTTTGGCGCCTGCGCTTCTGCCCACAGCGCGGCATCGACGCGCGCGATTCGATCAGGGCGGCACCGCTGCCAGCGCCACCATCCAACGCACCCCGCGAACGCTGCCGCGAGAATCCACGCCAGGGGCGCGGCTGGCGAGCCGAGTGAGAATCGCATCACGCCGGTGACCAGCAGCGCGACCGCCATGGCACCAAGCATCCAGACCGTCATCCCACCGAGCAGCAGAATCCGTAACGCACGCTGCAGTCTTTCGACTCGCGCGATGAGTTGCGCCGGCGTCATGATGCGCGCCTCCAGCGAAGCAGCAGTTCGAGTGTTGCCAGCGCGAGGGCCGCCGCCACCAGCCACGGCGCGAGCGCGGATGTCCGAGTCGCGCCGGACTCACTCGAATCACGCACTCGCGGCGGCGGTGAAATCCAGTCGGGCGGCGGCGCGGCGGCAGGCAGCGCGTCATCGCAGTATGTGAGCAACGCCGCGAGCACCGACTGTGCACCCAGCGAGAGCGTCTGATCTCCGGCCAACGGCAGCGCCGCGCGTACATGCAGCAGGCACCCGCCGCCCCGTCGCTCCAACCACGCCGCGGGACTCCCATCCGCCCACCAGCCGACTGCAGTTCCCCCGGTCGGATTTGGCGCCGCCTCGCGCGCGATCGGCGCGATCCATGTGGCCGAGGCGACGGTCAGCGCCTGCATGGCCGGGATTCCCTTCGCGACGGCTGCGGGCCACCAGAGCACCGTCGCACCGCCCGAGAACGCGGCCGAGTCCTGCGCCGCGAGTGATGCACCACGCTGCACGACGCTGCCCGCAGGGGCAATGCTGTCACCCAGCAGTTGCACGGTGGCCCGGATCGGATCATCGCCGTCGGCATGCACGATCGGCGCCGCACGCACACGCATCGGCTCACTCGCCGCGGTCACCTGGCTGACGGTGATGGAGTCGGGCACGAGCGCACGCACGCGCGGCGCGACGGCATCGAGCGCCGAGGGCGCGAATCGCGAGGCAATCGTCACCTGCAGCGCCCGCGCACCGCGCGAGAGCGAATCCCGCATGCGTACCAGCTTCCCAAGGGCGCCGGACAACGACGCAACACGCGTGACCTGCACGCGAGCGAGCGTCGCTGCACTGAGGGTGGCGAGACTGTCGAACGCGATGACCGCGTCATCCGGAGCCAGTGTCGAAAGCGCACGCCGTTGCGCATCCGCCGGAAGTGTCCGGTCCAGCAGCAGCACTGTGCGAACGTCGACGCGTGCACCGGTGCGGACAGGTTGCGCAACACCGAGTGCCAGCAGCGCGAGGATCAGGAGTCGCAGCAGCATCCACCAGCGATCCATCGGAACACGCTGAATCGTGGTCGCCTCCAGCATGCCTGCGGGAAGGAACCGCGCGGTTGCCAACGACAATGCGCGCGGACGTTGCCGCGAAAGGAGGTGTGCAGCAACCACACCCAGCATGCCGAGTGCGCCAGCCGCCAGCGCCCAGGGGGCAAGCCAGATCACGCCACCGCCCCGCTGCCGATCGCCGCACGAACCAGTGACCGCAGCGCGTCTGCCGGCTGCTGGTCGTCCACGATCGCGACATACCGGGCGCCGCAGGCGAGCCAGCGGTTTCTCAGCGACGCGCGAAACGCCGCGAAGGCGGTGTCATACGCCCGGTGTGCATTGCGCGCCAACGGCCTGCGGATTGCGTCGTCTTCGGGATCCACGGCGATGGCGCGATCGACGGCCAGCGAGAGTTCCGCGCGCGCCACCACATGCACGGCGATCACTTCGATGCCGCGCGCCACCTGCGATGCGCAGCGTGCGAGCAGCGCGTCCGCGTCTCCGAGGAAATCGGAGACGATGACCACCCGATCAATTCCACGAATTCCGTCGAGGAGCGGAGCGAGCGGCGGACCGCCACCGACGGCAGCGCCGTCGATGACACGAATCATCTCGCGCACGACGTCACCACGCGACCGTGGCGCCAACCGCCGGGAGCCGCCATCGTGCGCAATCACCATCCCGATCGGATCACCGCTGCCCCGGGCCACGGCGGCCATTCCGACGCAGACCATGCGGGCCATCCGCCACTTTTCGGCGCCACCGAGCCCCGCACCCATCGACGCCGACGCATCGAGCACGATGAGGGTTGGCGTCGTCGCGATGTCTGGCGCAAGGCGCACGTACGCGCGGTCAGTGCGCGCCAGCAGCTTCCAGTCCAGGCGACGAGGATCGTCGCCCTGGCGATATGGTCGATACTCCGTGACTTCCACGTTCGGGCCGATCCGGCGCGCCTGATGCGCGCCGACATTCGTCGTGCGCGGCCGCAATCGAGCGGCCCACCGCAGGCCGCGCACGGCGTCGAGCAGCGCGCCGTACTCGTGCAACCCGGACGCCGGCATGCGCGGCCGCTCCGTCAGCGCGGCGCGTTACCGCGCGGTGGGTCGATCCGCGCGATCAGCTCCGACACGATCGTGTCAGATGCAATGCCATCCGCCTCTGCCGCATAGTTCGGCAATACGCGATGGCGGAGTACCGGCAGCGCCACGCGCTGGATGTCCGTCGGGGAGACTGCCGGACGCCCCGCCAGCAGCGCATGCGCCTTGGCGCCGAGGATCAGTGCCTGCCCGGCGCGCGGTCCTGCGCCCCAGCGCACGTACCGTGTGACGAGGTCCGGCGCGCGGGAATCACCGGGACGCGTGGCCCTCACCAACTGCGCCGCGTACCGCAACACCGTGTCGGATGCCGGTATCTCGCGCGCCAGCTGCTGCAACGCGCGCACCTGCAATGCATCGAGCACCGGCGTCAACGGCGCGGGAGGCGCGCCGGTGGTGCTTCGCAGGATGCCCACTTCGTCTTCCTCGCCGGGATAGTCAACGCGGATGTCGAAGAGGAAGCGATCGAGCTGGGCTTCGGGCAGCGGATACGTCCCTTCCTGCTCGATCGGGTTCTGCGTTGCGAGCACGAAGAACGGTGCCGGCAATGCCATGGTCTGGCCGGCTGCCGTCACGCGATACTCCTGCATGGCTTCCAGCAGCGCTGCCTGCGTCCGGGGCGGGGCGCGGTTGATTTCGTCGGCGAGGACGATGTTCGCGAACACCGGGCCACGCACGAAGCGGAACGAGCGATGCCCGGTGGCCGTGTCCTCCTCCAGCAACTCCGTGCCCGTGATATCGCTTGGCACGAGATCTGGCGTGAACTGGATGCGACGGAACTCCAGCTGCATCGCCTCCGCGACGCTGCGCACCATCAGTGTCTTCGCGAGGCCGGGGACGCCGACGAGGAGTGCGTGACCACCCGCAACGATTGCGAGCAATATTTCGTCGAGCGCGGACTCCTGGCCGACGATGTTCCTTGCGACCTGCGCTCGCATTGCCTGTGCGGCCGCAACCAGCGACGCGAGATCTGAGGCATGGCCCGCTGGAGCGCCCGCCAACGCCGTCATCACTTGATCGGTTGACGACGACGGAAATGCAGCAGCAGCGTCGACCCGTCCATCGCGCCCGCGTCCGCCAGCGACTTCGCTTCATCACGGATCTCAAAACCGCCCAGCTTCGTCACCACGTCGCCCGGCTGCGGGATGTCGGGCGCGAGCACTGCCAGCGCGCGTGCCTTCACCGTTGCCACCGACGCCTGCGGCGACGCGACGACCTTCACCGCATCCCACGCTTCCAGCAGCTGCACTCGGATGGTGATGCTGTCAGCACCCTCGGGGGCGAGCAGGATCGCCTCCGGGGGAGTACGGAGCTGCGTAACGAATGGGGGCATGATCGGTGTGATGGAGCGGTGGAACGAAAGGTTGCTGCCTGCGCCGGCACGACATCGTCCGACCGCCGACTGAAGCTCTACGCAGCGGGCGCGTCAGGAGTTGCGCTGGCGGGGATCATCTCGGTCGCGGGAGCCGGCGCCGGCGCGACATGGATCGGGAGCCCGGCCAGAAACCGTGCGATCTGCTGATCAAACAGGTAGCTCGATCCCGTCACTCTCGTCCCGCCTGGAATCGCGGCCACGCCGAAGACGACCTCTTCGCCCCCCTGGCCGCGGAGTGCGACGTAGGTCGGTCCGGATTTTTCGGGGAATGCGGCGTAGACGCCGTTTCGCTGAGCGAAGAACTCCGTGGCGGCAGCCAACACCGCCGCGCCGTCAAGGGAGGTACTCGTCTCCTGCTGGGTCCGGATTGCGGGTGTCGTCATGGGGCACAATCTAGCAATGCACGGAACCGGCCCTGCAGCCGGCGGTACTGCGGCGTCTGCGTCGCCGCGCCAACGCTCAGTCGTCCCGGAAGAGCGTCACGCGGTGCGATCCATCGCAGAACGGCTTCTCACGCGACGCCCCACACCGACAGAGGGCAGTCGACTCGGCCTCGCGGACGACCGACCCGTCCTCGAGCACGATGCGCACCGGGCCCTGCAGTACCAGTGGTCCGTTCGCGCGCAACCGGATGCGAAGCAACGCCGTAGTGTGCTCGTCTGCTGAATTCATGCCGGCAATTTATCTTGCAGGCAGACATCACCACCATGGAGCCACAATGGACGACGCGAAGGTTGCACGAAAGATCATGATCGCCAGCTTCCCCGCACCAGACGGCGCCGGGCGCGCACTGGAGCTTCTGAAGGCAGCGCCGGTCCGCCTTGGCAACGTGGCCCAGATCCAGCGCACCGCGGACGGCAAGGTCGAGTTCACGGAGTCGCAGGACTGGGGCGTGGGAAAGAGCGCGCTGGTCGGCGCAATTGCCGGCTTGCTGTTGCCGGGCGTCGGCACGATCACGCTGGCGGCCGGCGGAGCGCTCGCGGCGTACTTCATCGATCTCGGGTTTCCTGATCCCCTGCTGAAGCAGATGGGCGAAGGCCTCGACGCGAACAGCTCCATGCTGGTCGCGCTCGTGGACGAATCGGGAATTGGTCGGGCCGGCGAGGTGATCACGCAGGCCGGTGGCACCATGCAGGGCACCAGCGACGAAACCGACCTCGCGGCAGCGCTCGCGACGCTGCGACCGAAGTAATCGCGACACGGGAAAACCGCGAACGGCGCTTCAGTCCCGAAGCGCCGTTCGCATTTCCACCACCACGCGCGCCGGATCTACGCGATGATCCGCTCCTGTACCCACGCACGCACCTGATCGATCGCCACGCGCACCTGCGCCAGTGAATCGCGATCGCGAATCGTCACACTCTGGTCGCCGCCCGATTCGCTGTCGATCGTGACGCAGAATGGCGTCCCCACTTCGTCCTGTCGGCGATAGCGCTTGCCAATGCTTCCAGTCTCGTCGTAGTCGGTGTGGAATGCGCGGCGCAACTCATCGGCCAGCTTCGTCGCCATCTCCGGCTGCCCTTCCTTCTTCGTGAGCGGGAAGACGGCCGCCTTGATCGGCGCCAGTGCAGGGTGCAGCCCCAGGACGACACGACCCTCATCTTCTCCCGCCACCGACTCCTCACGATAGCCATTCACCAGCGCCGCGAGCGTCGTGCGATCCGCGCCAACCGAAGTCTCGATCACGTAGGGCAGGTAGCGCTTGTTCTGCTGCTGGTCGAAGTACTCGAGCTTCTTGCCGCTGAACTGCTGATGCTGCGAGAGGTCGAAGTCACCGCGATTGTGAATACCCTCGATTTCCTGGAAACCGAGCGTGCCACCGAAGTCGAAGTTGATGTCGAAGGCCGCCCGCGCATAGTGAGCCAGCTCGCCAGCGTCATGCTCATGGTACTGCAGGCGATCCGCCGACAGGCCGAGCGATGTGTGCCACGCCATGCGATCAGCCTTCCATCGCTCGAAGTGCTCCATGTCGGTGCCCGGCTCGACAAAGAACTGCATCTCCATCTGTTCGAACTCGCGGGTCCGGAAGATGAAGTTGCCCGGCGTGATTTCGTTGCGGAACGCCTTGCCGATCTGCGCGATCCCGAACGGCACCTTCTGGCGACAGCTCTGCTGCACGTTGAGGAAGTTCACGAAGATGCCCTGTGCCGTTTCCGGACGCAGGTACACCGTACTCGCACTCTCCTCGACCGGCCCCATGAACGTCCGGAACATGAGGTTGAACATGCGTGGCTCGGTCAGCTGACAGGCCTCATGCTGGCCCGGCTGCTTGCTCGGTTTCTGGGGGCATCGTGCGTCCTCCAGCTTGTCCGCCCGGAAGCGGCCCTTGCATGTCCTGCAGTCGACGAGAGGATCGGTGAAGCCCGCGACGTGGCCGCTCGCTTCCCATGTCCTCGGATGCATGAGAATCGCGGCATCCAGTCCCTCGATGTCGTCGCGCAGGCGAACCATGCTCGTCCACCACAGCTCCTTCAGGTTCTTCTTCAGCTCGACGCCAAGCGGGCCGTAGTCCCACACGCTGCCGGTGCCGCCGTATATCTCTGAACTCTGAAAAATGAAGCCGCGTCGTTTGCACAACGAGACGAGCTTGTCCATCACATCGGGATGGGTACTGGCGGTCATCGGCTACTCCCTCGGTTCGGCGCCACTGGATGCCGCGATCGGATGTCGCGACTGGATGGAGCGCACGTGTATGATCTGCCGCAGAAGGCGGGCACACCGTGGCGGGACATGCATGCCCCGCGTTCGTCGGACACAACAGTCAGGCAGATCAAAGATAGCCAGACAGCGAAGTGGAACACCGACGCCCCGACCGCGATACTTTTCCCGACAGCCGGGACACTGGCAACGAATCGAGACAACGGGCCCGCAGGGAGCAGGCGCCGGCCCACTTGGGATCACCTGCGGCGTGCTTCTGTGGCACGCCCGAGGTTGCAATGGCTCTACACATCCGCACCGTACGGCTTCTCGTCCTCGCACTGGGTGGCAGCGTCCCCGGGCTTCTCCTCGCACAGACGAACATCAGTGGTCTGGTCCGGGACAGCCTCTCCGGCAAGCCGCTTGGAGGTGCGACGGTCCAACTCGTGCCAAGTGCGACACCATGGCTCGCCGGGCGGACAGTCCGGAGCGACTCACTGGGTCGGTTCTCGATCGATACGGTTTCGCCCGGGCAGTACCTGTTCGGCTTTCAACACCCGCGCCTTGATTCGCTGGGCATGGAAGCCGTCACGCGCACTCTGGATGTGTTTGGATCCGTGAAGATTCTCCGGGCTGATCTCGCCCTGCCCAGCGGCCGCACGTTCGTGCGGTCATTCTGCGGCGCCAACGCCGACAGTACCGGCGCCGTCATCGGGCGCGTGTTCAACGCCAACGATGGTGCTCCCGCGCAAGGCGGAAGTGTCACTGTCCGCTGGGCGCAAATGCGCATCGACAACGGTGGTGTGCGGCGCGTCCAGATGCGGGCCTCGGCGACATTCGCCGCTGATGGCCGGTACGTCGCGTGCGGTGTGCCGACCGATGTGCCGATTCTGCTGCAGGCCCGCGCCGGCGTCGGTGATTCATCCCGCGCAACCGACGTGAGCGGCGAGATCGAGCTCTCGTTTGCCCCCAACGTTCCGCTGCTCCACCGCGACCTGTTTCTCGCGGCTCGGGAGCAGCCCTCGGTCACATCGCCAGGTGTCGCCGCAGCGTCCGGCGCGCCGGGCACCGCACGCGCACCCACCGCAGCAGCCAGCACGGCTCGACTCACGGGCCGCGTTCTTGGTGCGGATGGTCGGCCTGTTGCTGGTGCGCGGGTGAGTGTCCGGGGCACCGATGTCGTGGTCTCGACCGATTCTGCGGGCATGTTTCGCGCAACAGGCCTGCCCGCCGGCACGCGCGCCGTCGACGTCACGGCGCTGGGCTACGCACCGGTGCGAACGGCAGCCGATCTGCGGCCGAACCGCGAAACGTCGATCGCGATCTCCACGGGCGCCAGAATCGCCACGTTGGGCTCCGTGAATGTCGTGGGCACCGCGGCTGACCGCAGCGGGTTTCAGCAGCGTCGCGCAGCTGGCGTGGGCTATTTCCTCGACGCGAACACCATCGAACAGCGCGGGGCACAAAACGTGTCGCAAGCGCTGCTGAATGCGCCGACGCTGCGCGCCAATGGATACGACTCGCAGAATCGACCGCTCATCTCGGGAAGGAACTACTGCAAGCCAAGCGCATTCCTCGACGGTCAACTCCTGCGCGATGGAGTGGGTGGTGTCGACGATCTGCTGACCGTGCGCCGCGTCGGTGGCATCGAGGTGTACCCCAGCGCAGTCGAGGCGCCGGCGCAGTTTCGTGGATCCAATGGCTCGTGTCCGGTGATTCTCGTCTGGACGAGGGCATACGTGCCCTGAGCAGTGCGCGGGAACGTCAGGGCGTCGGCCGCGCCGCGCCGAGTTCCCGGTTCCAGGCCACGAACGCTCGCTCGTAGAACGTGGGGCCGAAGAGCGCCCAGGCACCGAGTGACGCTGGCAGTTTGAATGCTGCGCCAACCACTGCAGGCGGAACGCCCCTGGCGTGTGCCGCGCGCGCAGCCGACTCGATTTGATCGAGTACCGCCAGGTAGCGGTCAACCGCCGCCGCATCGGCCACCGCGCCGTGGCCGGGGATGTACACCGTGCTTCGATCCCGGCGAAGAGACTTCACCTGCGTCGTGAGCACGGTCGGAATCGCATCGACGTAGTTCGGGATCATGCCGTTCCAGATCAGGTCACCGGTGAACACCAGGCTCGGATCATCCAGTTCGATGGTCACGTCGCTCGACGTGTGACCGGTGCGTGGCACGATCCGCACGCGACGCCCTCCGATGTCCAGCGCGGTCTCGGTTGTCGCTGACAGCACGACGGCGTCGCGGAGTGCTGCCGTCCGCGAATCGACCGGCGGCGCGTTCTTCCCCACCACCTGCGCAAGCGTTTGTTCCGTGGCGAAGATCTTCGTCTGAAAACCGGCGGCGACGTAGCCGTCGATGCCGTTCGCGTGATCGGCGTGGTAGTGCGTCAGGACGACATGAGTTGGCCACTGCCCCGTCAGTTGGCGCGCCTGCGACGCCATCCAGCGCGCACCGTGCGACGTGAACAGCCCCTCGATGGCGATCACGCCATTCCGGCCTGCGATGATGCCACCGTTCGCGAGTGTCGTGCGATCACCGCCGAGCGGATCGGAGATC